>NZ_CAMHRZ010000047.1 GCF_946187255.1 uncultured Ruminococcus sp. | reverse complement strand
CGTTTCGTAACTTTTAAGCTGATTAAAAGTACTCATGTTTGTACAGAATTCTATTGATAAAAAGGATATCTCTGAATTACCGAAATAAGTACAATATTTTGTACATTTTCGATTTTGGAGGTCAAACAAATTAACATTAGCTTGTATGCCGTTGTTCTTCGGAAAAGGGGAGAAGAGCGGCGTGTCCGGCAAGATGCGTTAACAAAATAGCAACAATCTAAAATCGAAAATGGTTTCGTCTGCGTTTCGTATTTTCACCTGTTGTACATATTTTTGTCCTTTGTACGTTTTTTCAACAAATCATCACAGTGTTGAAAACCTAAGAAAATCACATGATTTTCAACTGTTTCAACAGAGTTTTCAACATTTTCAACGTGATTTTGATGTTGAAAACGTTGATTTACCATATTCTGGATGCAAAAATCAGCAAGTACATTCAAACGGACTGGAATATGCAAATCAAGTCAAGGGAGATGTCTCAAAGGTGATAAAAGGGGTAAACAAGCAGATTGTTGAAATTAAATGTACAAACAATGAATATTTTGAACGGGTGCTTTTGTTTGTAAATTCACGCTCAAACAGATTTTCGGAGGTCTCCGCAGACGCACTTGCAAGACAGTATATCGCAGAGCTAACAGATGAATTCTCCGAAAACGAAGAGCCGAAAAGCGCTTCTCGCGGACAGTATATCAGGCTGCTTTCGGCGGCGGCATTCGCCGTGCTGGTGGCTGCGGTGTTTGTGGGGGCTGTGGTGATACGCCGCTGAAATGCATTTTCAATAAAAATGATAATATATATTTGTCTAAATTGCAAAAAATCCTTGACGGCTATTGGCTTTTGAGGATTTTTGTGCTATAATTTAGAATAATTATTGTTTAATTGAAATTCAGTATAGTTGTTAAAGGAAAAATGCTATGAACGACAAAAAGTCTGTAAACAAAAATCCCGAAAATGATCGCGATGAAGAGCTTATCATCGGCAGGAACCCCGTTATCGAGGCGCTGAAAGCCGATAAGCTGATCGATATGATCTTTGTTAATCCCGATGCTAAGGGTTCTATCTCACTCATACTCAAACTGGCGAAGGAGAGGGATATCCCCGTCAAGCAGGTGCGTGAGGTCAAGCTGGACAATATGGCTCACGGTGCATCTCATCAGGGCGTTATCGCAATAGGTGCGTGTGCTGAGTATGTTGAAGTTCAGGATATAATCGCCGCTGCCGAAAGCAAGGGCGAGGATCCGTTTATAATAATATGTGATGAAATCGAGGATCCGCATAATCTCGGTGCGATAATCCGTACTGCCGAAGCTGCGGGTGCTCACGGCATCATAATCCCCAAGCGCAGGAGCGCTTCGCTCAATCACACGGTATTCAAGACCTCCGCAGGTGCCGCCAGCTGGCTGCCTGTTGCAAGGGTGCCTAATCTTCCCGCTGCAGTGGATGAACTGAAAAAAAGCGGTATATGGATATACGGTACCGATGGTGCGGGCGAGAATTATTCGGGTGTCGATCTTCGCGGTCCCATCGGGCTGGTAGTCGGTTCGGAGGGCTTTGGCATGGGCAGACTTATGAAAGAAAAATGCGATTTTCTACTCAGTCTTCCGATGGCAGGGAAGATAACCTCTCTCAACGCTTCCGTTGCGGCAGGTATCTTTATGTATGAGGTCGTGCGTCAGCGCACCGATAAGTAGATTTGGAGTGATATGTTTGGCTGATAAAAATTCGATCGACAAATTTATGTCGGAATTCAGCATAAAGAAAAAGAAGAAAAGCGGCAGTTTCGCTGATCTGTCAGACGATTTTGATATCAGTTTTTCAAGTCCCGCAAAAAGCGGTGAGAAGCACACAGATAATCTGACGGATATCGGTGGGGATACCGCAGATGATACGGCAGACAGCACAGCCGAGAAGGTGCAGGCTGTTATATCCGATAGTGATACATCCCAAGAAAGCACATTCAGGCCGGCAAAGAAGGGTATTGACGAAGACAGCGCTGCCGATATCGCCAAAAAGATAAGTGAGCTTGCAAAGGACAGCGGAAGAGACAAGCGCAAGGGCGAGGTGGCGGACGAACCTGTCAAGCGCACCAGTGTCAAGGATATGAAACTGGGGCTGACGGGCAAGCTGATACCCAAGACAGAAGTGCTGAATGAATCGGGAACTGCGCTGGATGAAGAAGAATTTATCCGCAAGTCCGCAGAGGTCACCGAAAGCAGGCGGAAAAAGGTAGAGGGCTTCGTGCTCGATAATGCAGATAATGATTTTGGCGGCTTCGATGAAGCGCCCAAAAGCCGCAAGACAGCTTACGGACAGAAGGAATTCGAGAGCTTTGACGAGGCTCCCGCGATACTCAGTGATATCTTGCAGGTCAAGAGCAACCTGTTCCTCAGGCTGTGTGTACTGCTTTTCACAGGGCTTTCAAGTCTGCTGATAACGATAGCCAACGATCTGGAGCTGCCTGTGATCAAGGTCTTTGACAGATCGGTCTCGCCGTCGGCGTTCCTGTTTTCCAATACGATAATGGGTCTGCTGGCACTGGGCGTATCCTATACCATCATGACGGCGGGTCTGAAAAATATGTTCATCCGCAAACCGGATAACGATTCCATCGCGGCGGCGGGTATATTCGTTTCGATAATCGCAGGCATCGCCACATTGTTTGAACCCGATTCCATCCGTGACTGCTATTACCATGTGTATATCTCGGCGGCGATAATCGGACTTATATTCAATACTCTGGGCAAGATGATGATAGTCCAGCGCACCGAGAAGAATTTCAGGTACATCGCGGGCGAGTTCGACAGATACGCTGTTAAAAGTGTTGAAAGCAGCACAGCGGTCAACTTCGGCAGAGGTGCGGTGCCCGTCAACGCAAATATGGCGGCTATGCGCAGGACAGAGTTTGTGGATGACTTTGTGAAGAACAGCTATGCACCCGATGTATCGGACAGCTTTGCAAAGTATTCAACACCTGTGATACTTATCGCAGGTCTTATAACCGGGCTTCTGTCATTTGTCTGCGACAAGCACGCAACATCCGGCGTTGATAAGACATATGTGGCACTTGCGGCATTTTCGGGCACAGTGACCATGTGTTCTTCGCTTTCGCTGATGCTTGCTGTGAATATACCGATAAACAGGGCGACGAATAAATACCTGCAGTATTCCTCCGTGATATTGGGCTACAGTGCAGTCGAGGAGTATTCTGAAACAAATTCGGTGCTTGTTGATGCAACACAGCTGTTCCCGAAGGAAAGCGTTGAGCTTGCAAATCTCAAACTGCTGTCCACCGACCCGCTGGACGAATGTATACTTATGGCTGCGAGTCTGGTATTCAGGTCGGAGAGCGTGCTGAAAAACTCTTTCTATAAGATACTTAAAGGCAAGCTGGATATGCTTTATCCTGTTGAGAGCTACATTTTTGAAGACGAACGTGGCATATCGGGCTGGATAGACAACAAGCGTGTACTTCTGGGTACGCGCAAACACATGGAAGATCATTCCATCGACGGTCTGCCGCCCGTTTCCAAAGAAATGGAGTACGGCAAGGGCAATATCATACTCTATCTGTCAATATCTGGTGTGGTATCGACGATGTTCGTTTTGAAGGTAAATCCGTCGGTATCCGTCAGCAGGTGGATGCAGTCTCTCGAACGTGAGGGCGTTGTCACTGTTGTCAGGAACGTGGACGGTTTTCTCACGGAGGAATATCTACTGGAATTGTTTGACCTGGATCGCGGTTCTGTAAAAATGCTGCCTTTCAGGTATCATGAGGAGTATGAGAACGAAGCGGGATATAAAGAGCGTGAGTCTTCCTCCATGCTTTGCAGCGGAAGTTTCCCTGCATTTGCCATGCTGATAACAGGTGTCAAGCGCATAAGATCCGCAGCACAGCTGGGTATAGCTTTGCAGGTCGGTTCTGTCGCACTGGGTGCGGCTATCTGCATCATATCCATGATACTGGGCACCTTTTCACAGATAACCCCCACACTGATAATCGTTTATCATCTTGTATTCGCAGGGCTTACTCTTCTTATGCTGAGCAGCAAGAAAGTTTAGGTCTGCTGAACAAATAACTATACACACATCAAAGACTACGCAGACACGCTCTGTGCAGTCTTTTTGGTTCATGGAAGAACTTCGCAAAGAACGGTATGGTAAAAAATTGTTTCTCGGTTGACAAAACCGAAAAAAAGTTATATAATAATAAAGTATGCCGACCGATCCCGGATAAATAATTATTG
Source organism: uncultured Ruminococcus sp. (assembly GCF_946187255.1). Taxonomy (GTDB): domain Bacteria; phylum Bacillota; class Clostridia; order Oscillospirales; family Ruminococcaceae; genus Hominimerdicola. The sequence goes on along the minus strand of NZ_CAMHRZ010000047.1, from coordinate 12,876 downwards.
TGTTGAAATGAGGTAGACCATGTCATATCATTATACGCCCGCAGTCCCTGCCGCTGAGGCTGTCAGTCAGCTTTGCGGCTGGACAGAAAAATACCGCACCGAACGCGGTCATGCGCCGCTTGCTTATGTACATTCCTACGGCTGTCAGCAGAATGTCAGCGATGGTGAGAAGATCAAGGGTATGCTTGCAAAGGCGGGCTATGGATTTACCGATGATACTTCGCAGGCACAGCTGATAATACTGAACACCTGTGCAGTGCGTGAAAATGCCGAAGACAGAGTGTTCGGCACGATAGGCAATCTCAAAAAGCTCAAAGAGGAAAATAAGGAGCTGGTCATAGGTATATGCGGCTGCATGGGCCAGGAGAAGCACGTTGCGGATAAGATAAAGGAGTCTTACCGTCAGGTGGATTTTGTTTTCGGCACATTTGCCTATAATGATATGTATTCCATGCTGTGGGAAGTGATATCAAAGCACAGGAGACTGTTCAACCAGTCGGAGGTCTGCACTGAGATAGACGAAAGCATGACACAGCTGCGTGAGGACAAGGTGAGAGCCTTCGTGCCGATAATGTATGGGTGCAACAATTTCTGCACATACTGCATAGTGCCCTATGTGCGCGGCAGAGAACGCAGCCGAAAACCCGAAGCGGTCATCGCAGAGGTCACTCAGCTGGTGAGGGAGGGCTGCAAGGAAATAACGCTTCTCGGACAGAACGTGAATTCCTACGCTTACGGATTCCCGCAGCTTCTGAGGGAGCTTGACAAGATAGAAGGAAAGTTCCGCATACGCTTCATGTCCAGTCACCCGAAGGATGCTACGAAGGATCTGATAGATGCGATAATCGACTGCGAACACGTCTGCACACATCTGCATCTTCCCGTGCAGGCTGGCTGTGACAGGGTGCTGAAGACCATGAACCGCCGCTATACAGTTGAAAAATACATGGAAATGATAGATTACGCCAGAAGCAGAGTACCCGGATTTTCGTTCACCACCGATCTTATCGTGGGATTTCCCGGTGAAAGCTACGAGGAGTTCTGTGAGACTAAGGAGCTCATAAAGCGTGTGAAGTATGACAATATCTATTCATTCGTGTATTCAAGACGTTCGGGAACTCCCGCTGCGGAAATGGAAGATAATGTATCCGACAAGCAGAAAGGACTGTGGCTGCGTGAACTGCTGCTTGAGCAGAGGGAGATAACCTCCGAATGGTTCGGCAGATTTGTGGGAAAAACCGTCGAGGTGCTCATCGAGGGCGAAGGCAGGACAGGCGAAGGCTGGCTTACGGGCAAGAACGATGAGAATATCATCGTCGAGGTCGAAGCTGATAAAAAGTATATAGGCGAGTTCGTGAAGGTGCGCATAACAAAGGCGATGAACTGGGCGCTTAGCGGCGAGCTTGCGGAATAATATATTAAGGAGTAGTAAAAATGAGTGTTATCGAACTGACAAGACAGCTGGGTAAGGCTATCCAGGAGGACGAAAGATACAAGAAGTATATGGCTGCGTGTGCTCTTAACGATACTGATACAGAGGTGCAGAACGCCATTGGTAAATTCAACCAGATGCGTTCCGAGCTGGGCGTTGAGATGCGCAAGCCCGATAAGGATGCAGACAGGCTGACAACTCTTGACCGTGAGATCAAGGAGCTCTATGACGAGATAATGGCAATGCCCAAAATGGTGGAGTATAACGAGTCTAAGGCAGAGATCGATGCACTTATGAAGAGCGTATACTATATACTCCAGCAGGCTGCCAACGGCGAAGACCCCGAGACCTGCCCTGCACAGGCACCCACGGGCTGTACAGGCAGCTGTTCGACTTGCGGCGGCTGCGGCTAAAGCAAACTACATTATTGAAACGGAACGGAGCGGGCAGAAGTGACACTTAAAGAGATCGACGAATCAAAGCTGACACCCATGATGAAGCAGTATCTGGCGGTAAAGAAGAAGTATAAGAACCATATACTTTTCTACCGCCTGGGTGATTTTTATGAGATGTTTTTTGATGATGCGATAATTGTATCAAAGGAACTTGAACTGACACTTACCGGCAGAGAATGCGGACTTGACGAACGCGCCCCCATGTGCGGTGTGCCATTCCATGCCTGCGATGTTTATCTTAAAAGGCTGATCGAAAAAGGGCACATGGTGGCTATCTGTGAGCAGACCAAGGATCCTGCCGAGTGTCAGGGTCTGGTGCCCCGTGAGGTCATCAGGGTGGTAACTCCCGGTACGCTTATCGAGAGCAGTATGCTGGATGAAGCGACCAATAACTATATATGTTCGTTCTATATGAGGTCCAAGGAGGCGTCGCTGTGTCTTGCGGATATATCCACAGGCGAGGTGCATCTTTTCGATTTTGAGGGCAAGGAGACTGCGACCAGTGCTATCAATGAACTGTCCAGATTTTCACCCTCAGAGATACTGATAAATGATGCTATACTTTCCAATAAGGAAATATCTGCGTTTATCCGCGAGAAGATAAAGACAAGCGTGCAGCTGCTGGAGGAGACGGATTTCGACCCCGCAGTGCATACAGACGAGGTACTGACTCAGTTCTCGGTGAACAGCCTTGACTCTCTCGGTCTTAAAGCCGACAGCCTGAGCGCTTATGCGGTGTGCGGACTGTTTGCGTATATACACGATACTCAGAAAGCGCTGGTGGGCAGATTTTCCGAGATAACCCGCCATGATGCCGACCCCATAATGACCATAGGCTATACAGCCAGAAGAAATCTCGAACTTACGGAAACTCTCCGCAACAAGCAGAAGAAGGGCTCGCTGCTGTGGGTGATAAGCAATACCAAGACCTCGATGGGTAACCGTATGCTGCGTTCATGGCTGGAGCAGCCGCTGGTAAATCCCGTTAAGATCATCGACAGGCTGAACGCTGTGGAACAGCTGGTGCGCGACCCTGTTGCACTGGGTGAGATAAGGGAGATACTGAGCGGTGTATATGATCTTGAAAGACTGATGACAAGGGTAATGTACAGATCCGCAAGCCCCCGCGATCTTAAATCGCTTTCGCTGACCGCTCTCAAACTGCCCGAGCTCAAAAAACAGCTGTCCGCATTTGACGGAAAGCTGCTGAAAGACTGTACAGGCAGGATCTCGACCCTCGATGCTGTTTCAAACCTTGTTGAGAATGCGCTGGTGGATGAACCTCCCGCTAATGTCAAGGACGGCGGTGTTATCCGCGACGGCTTCAATGAACAGCTGGACGGTCTGAGGAACATAATCTCGGGCGGCAAGGGGATAATCGAGGATATTGCCGAGCGTGAAAAGGAAAAGACAGGCATCAAGAACCTGAAAATAGGATATAACAGGGTGTTCGGATACTATATCGAGGTCACAAAGTCCTATTACGACCTGATACCCGATAATTATATAAGAAAGCAGACTCTTGCTAACTGCGAAAGATTCATCACAGATGAACTTAAAGTCGCAGAGAATACGATACTCGGTGCCAGTGACAAGATACTTTCGCTGGAACAGGAGATATTTGCGGAGGTGCGCGATTTTATCGCGACACAGCTGAGGATAGTTCAGGAGACCGCTGTGGCGGTAGCAGAGATAGACGTGCTTTGTTCCTACGCGACGGCGGCTATCAAGAACAACTACACCAAGCCCGAGATAGCCATAGACGGCATTATCAATATCAAAAACGGCAGACACCCCGTTGTCGAGCTGATGCAGAGCGATGAGGTATTTGTGCCTAATGATACATACCTCGACCTTACGGGCAACCGCATGGCAGTCATCACAGGTCCGAATATGTCGGGTAAATCCACATATATGAGACAGGTGGCGCTGATAACACTGATGGCGCAGATAGGCTGCTTCGTGCCTGCGGATTATGCAAAGATATCGGTAGTCGATCAGATATTCACAAGGATAGGTGCTTCCGATGATCTTACAGCAGGGCAGTCTACTTTTATGGTGGAGATGAGCGAGGTGGCGGATATAGTTAAACACGCCACCAAGAACAGCCTTGTGATACTGGACGAGGTGGGAAGAGGTACTTCCACCTTTGACGGAATATCCATAGCAAGGGCAGTTTCGGAGTATATATCCACCTCCCGTTCTCTAGGCTGCAAAACGCTTTTTGCGACCCATTATCATGAGCTTATAGCGCTTGAGGATGAGCTTGACGGCGTAAAGAACTATTCCGTCGCAGTCAAAAGGCAGGGAGACAATATCAAGTTCCTGCGAAAGATAGTGAGGGGCGGCGCAGACGAGAGCTTTGGTATAGAGGTTGCTAAGCTGGCAGGTCTGCCGAACAAGATAATCGGCAGGGCGAAGTCGCTGCTGGGTGAGATGGAAGCGGAGTCCATAAAGGCTAAGGCGGCAGTTTCCGAAGCTGACAGCGGACAGATATCATTTGACAGGATAAGCGACAGCATCGTCACCGACAGGCTGCGCAAGACGAATATCGACGAGATGAACGATGAGGAACTAAGAGCGTTCGTTAAGGATCTTTTGAGGTACGTCTGATGGACGAAAGGGCTTTGCGCATCAAGGAACTCAGGGACAGTATCCTTGAAAAGCAGCACGCCAAAGATCTGAACAGATTTTATTATGCGAAGCTGAAAGTATACGCACCCGATGAGAGCGACCTCCACGAGATAACGCTTACCTGTATCAAGACCCTCGATCACAACGGTGCGTGGGATATTGAGACGGAGCATATCGAAAGAGAGAATGCGAACATCATCCTTTTCAAATGGAACGGCGGTGTACTGCTCCTTGATGCTTTTGAAAAACAGCCCCGTTTCAGCTGCGAACACAGGATGAGCCTGGTTCTTGATGCGGACAGAGATTTTGATTTTTAGTAAGGCATAATGCCATAGAACAGGATAGAAAATGTCAGAGATTAGAGTTTTGAGCAAGGAAGTTTCCGAGCTTATCGCTGCGGGCGAGGTAATCGACAGACCCGCTTCGGTTATCAAGGAGTTGCTTGAAAATGCCATAGACGCGGGTGCTACCGTTATAACAGTCGAGATAAAGAACGGCGGCAGGACTTACATGAGGGTGACGGACAACGGAAAGGGCATTGCGCCCGATGATCTTCCGACCGCTTTTCTTCGTCATGCCACCAGCAAGATATCGCAGAAGGACGATCTTGACAGTATACTTACACTGGGTTTTCGTGGTGAAGCGCTGGCTTCTATATGTGCTGTGGCCAAGGTGGATGTACTGACAAAGCGCAGGGCGGACAGCTATGGTACACATTATGCGATAGAGGGCGCCGCTGAAAAGACAAGTGAGCAGTGCGGCTGTCCCGATGGGACGACTTTTGTGGTGAGGGATATTTTCTACAATGTTCCCGCGAGACTCAAATTCCTGAAAAAGGACAGTTCCGAAGCCAACCATGTTGCCGACCTTGTCAGCAAGCTGACCCTGTCTCACCCCGATATCTCATTCAAGCTGATACGGGATAACAAGACCGAGCTCATCACAGCGGGTGACGGAAAGATCTATTCCGCAGTATATTCCGTATACGGGCGGGAGTTTGCCAACAGCCTTATCGAGGTTGACTATACCTGGCAGGGCATCCATGTCAGCGGATATACCGTAAAGCCGCTGGAAGCACGTCCTAACAGAAAATTCCAGAATTTTTTTGTAAATACAAGGTTCGTAAGGTCGAAGGCTTGTGCAGCCGCATTGGAGGAAGCCTACCGCAATAATATAATGGTGGGAAAATTCCCCGCCTGTGTGCTGTATATAGACGTACCCCCGAATACAATAGATGTCAATGTACATCCCACTAAGATAGAAGTGCGTTTTTCCGATGAGAAGCTGATGCATGAAGCTGTCTATTTCGCTGTGAAGAATTCGCTGACGGAAAAAGACACTCCGGGGGAGATAAAGCTGGATACGGGCAGGAATTATACCGATCATGAGCTTTATGATTTCCCGCCCGAAGATAAAAGCGTTCAGCTGGAATTTGCTGTCAGAAAGGAAGTTCCGGCGGAGAACACATCACCGAAGGTACCGGAGAATACCGAAGAGGTGCCCGCAGAGGTGTATACTGATGTTTTTGCAGATGAAGAAAGACCGCTTCCCGAACCTCCCGAAGCGAAAACCTTCACGCCTAAGATAACAAAGGTGGAGAATATCCCGATAGATGAGGAACGCCGCAAAGCAGGGGATGATCTGTTCCTTGCGGAGCTGGATGTTCACGAGGAGCCCCCCGCACCGAAAAAGCAGGAAAAGGTCACTATCGAGGAGATCAACAATGCCGTTAAGGAAATACCTCTGCCCGAGTATACCGAAGAGGAAAAGAAGGACGGTTTCACCTTCATCAGCGACCGCAGTTTTATACGTTCGGTGGTGCAGGAAGTCAGGCATGAGCCCGAAAAGCCAAAGCCTGTGGTCATCGGTGAGCTTTTTAAGACCTATGTGGTGGCGCAGGCAGGCGAAGAGATGCTGCTAATGGACAAGCACGCGGCTCATGAAAGGTATATATTCGAGAAGATAAAAAGCGATATCAGCGAGCTCGATACCCAGATGCTGCTGGAGCCTGTTATGGTAATGCTTTCATATGAAGAATTTGATGCACTGGCTGCCAATCTCGATAAGATGAGCAGACTGGGTTTTGAGGTGGAACCCGATGTAGCGCCTACTGTGGCGGTAAAGGGTGTGCCCATAATACTGGGCGACAGTGAGAACCCAACGGACATAATCACCGAGCTTGCCAGGAATTTCATACAGTGCAGACACGATCCGCAGCTGGAGATATTTGATGATCTTTATCATTCCATCGCCTGCAAGGCAGCGATAAAGGCTAATGACAATAATAGTATAATCGAATTGCAGGCACTGCTGAATGCGGTCTATGGCAATGATAAGATAAGGTACTGCCCTCACGGCAGACCTGTGCTCGTTACACTAAGCAAAAAGGATATAGAGAAGCAGTTCAGGAGACTTGTATGACAGTACCTGTATGTTTCTCGGGGTTTTATGCTCCAAAGTACGGGAGGTGAATGCATGGATAGCGAAAAAATACCGCTGCTGGTAGTGGCGGGTCCGACGGCATCGGGAAAAACAGCCCTTGCGGTGGAGCTTGCGAAGCTGTATAACGGCGAGGTCATCTCAGCGGACTCCATGCAGATATACAAAGGGCTGAGTATTGCCACCGCAAAGCCGACGGAAGAGGAGATGCAGGGGATACCTCATCATCTGATAGATTTTCTTTCGCCGGATGAACCGTTCAGTGTGGCGGATTATGTGGCACTGGCAGGGCAGAAGATACGCGAAGTCAGATCACGCGGACATATTCCGATAGTATGCGGAGGTACGGGGCTGTATATCAGTTCGCTGGTTGACAATATTATATTTGACGATACGGGCAGCAATCCCGCCATAAGAGCAAGGCTGGAAAAGCAGGCAAAGGATGAAGGTGTACACGCTCTGTGGCTGAAGCTGAAGGAGATCGACCCCGAAACGGCGGAGAAGGTGCATGAGAACAATCTCCCCAGAGTTATAAGAGGCATCGAGGTGTATGAGCTAACTGGCACAAAGCTTTCCGAGCATAAGATCAACAGCAGGAGAGAAGCGTCGCCGTATAAAGCCTGCATCATAGGGCTGACTGCCGAAAATAGGCAGTTCCTCTATGACAGGATAGAAAAGCGTGTGCATATCATGGCTGAAAACGGTATGGTGGAGGAGTGCAGGGAAGTCTGGCAGAAGGGCGGACTTGCCACAGCCGGACAGGCGATAGGCTATAAAGAGCTGATACCTTACTTTGAAGGCAGGGCTTCTCTGGAGGAATGTATCGATAAGATCATACTTGAAACAAGGCATTATGCAAAAAGACAGCTCACCTGGTTTAGGCGAGTTGCTGATATTTCGTGGGTCAAAATTGATAATTTTGACGATTTGAAGAAAATTATTGAAAATGTTCAGAATATAGTAGCCAAATCTGAAATTCTGTGTTATAATATACGGTGATGTATAATAATCGCATCATGTTGTGGATACTGCCGTTGTTTTCTTTTGCGGTATCCCGGGATTTCCGATCACGCGAAGAAAAAGAGAGAAGGAGTGTTTGTCGTGAATAAGAATATCAATCTTCAGGACGTTTTTTTGAATCAGGCAAGAAAGGAACAGGTGATGGTCAAGTTCATACTGATGAACGGCTATCAGTTCAAGGGCGTTGTCAAGGCATTTGACAGCTATGTGGTATTTCTTGATTGCGAGGGCAAGCAGAATGTGGTGTATAAGCACGCTATTTCCACTATCGTGCCCGACCGTTCCATAAATATCCTTGATGCAGCAAAGAACGATCATACAGAAGGATAAGGAAGTAATGCTTAAATGAATTCATTGACCGTAAAGATACTTGCGGCACTGGTTTCAATTCTGATGATAACCACAATATGTACTCAGGTCTATCATTTTTTCCGCGATAAGCATGATACCGAAGAAGCAGTGCTTGCAACTGTCAACGAGGATATCGTTTTTGACGGTATTATCGTGAGGGATGAGAGCGTTGTGACATATAACGGCGGCGGAGTGCTGGATTATAAGTATGCGGACGGCAGCAAGGTCTCGATGAACAGTACCATCGCTGAAGTTTTTTCTGACGAAAAGGCGATATATGCCAGAGACAGGATAGCCGAGATAGATGAGGAAATAGAACAGCTGGAGAAAGCACAGGATCCTGCGACAACAAATTATGTTGAGCCGGAAGCACTGCTGTCAGGTGTTCGCGGAGGCTATTATGATCTGCTGGAAGCTATCGAGAACAGGGATCTTGAAAAGATACCCGAGATAAGATCGCAGATCGCACTCAACAGCAATATGTACGGTGTCATCACCGGTAAAGAGGCAGGCTTTGACGAAGCTATCTCCGAGCTGAAAGCTGAAAGGGAGAAGCTGCAGAGCGTCGCTGCTGCACCGAATGATGTTATCAAAGCTGATAAGACGGGTTATTTCGTATCCTATGCGGACGGCTACGAGGATCAGCTGAAAATAGGTTCGGTGGACAAGCTGGGCGAAAGCGATATCCGAGAGGTCATAAAGGGAGGCAAAAATCCGCCTGCCAATGCTATCGGAAAGACATTCAACAGCTATGAGAGCAAGATCGTAGGTATAGTTAAGGCAGATCCCAGGATAAATGAAGATGCTAAGGTCTCGCTGAAGCTGAATTCCTCACGAACTGTATACGACTGTATTGTCGATTCAGTCAGGACGGACGGCGAGAATATGATCGTCGTGCTGGACTGCGACAGGGTAGATCAGACACTGGTCGATTCGAGAGTGCTTTCAGCTAAGCTGATATTTGATGAATATCAGGGTATCAGGGTACCGAGAAGTGCGCTGAGATTTCGTGGCGATGAAAAGGGCGTTTATGTGATACTGGGCAAGGATATCTCCTTTAAAAAGATCAATGTCATCTATGAGGGTGACGATTTTGTGTTGTCTGAAAATACATCAGATGAGGAGTATCTGCTGCTTTACGATCAAATTCTGCTAGAGGTGGTATCAAATAAAGATGTGTCAGTCAGCAGTTCAGCCGAACGGGATGAAGGATCTTCAGAATGAGTTCGGCCATGTTTCGGATAATTATAAACGTATATGTGAAAATGTGGAAAACGCGCGTGCCAAGTACCGCAGCGCGGATGAAAAAATAGAGATAATGGCGGTCACAAAGACCGTAGCACCCGAAAAGATCAATTTTGCGATCTCTCAGGGCATAACACTTCTGGGAGAAAACAGAGTCCAGGAGTATCTTTCCAAAAAGGATCAGTACAACAAAGCGGCGCAGGTGCATATCATAGGCAGACTGCAAACCAATAAGGTCAAGTATATCATCAACGAAGTATCGATGATACAGTCGGTAGACAGTATCAAGCTCGCAAAAGAGATAAACAGGCTCGCCGAAAAGAACAACAGGGTCATGGATGTCCTGCTGGAGATAAATATCGGTGACGAAGCGAGCAAGAGCGGTGTAGCGGCGGAAGGGCTGGATGAGCTCATCTATGAAACAGCACAGCTTGAAAATGTGCGTATCAAAGGGCTCATGGCTATACCTCCCATCGGATGCGGCGAGGATATGTTTGACAGGATGCACAGCATATTTCTTCGTGTAAAGGAAATGGCTGTACCAAACGTTTCTATGGAGATACTCTCTATGGGGATGTCGGGGGATTATGAGACTGCTATCAAGCATGGCTCTAATCTCGTTCGTATAGGTACCGCATTGTTTGGTGCCAGAAATTATTTGGAGGGTTAATAATGGGCGCATTAAAAGGGTTAAAAAATCTTTTTATTGGTGAGGACGAGTCCGATGAGATAGATTTCGGACAGGACTTCGGAACACCTAAAAAAAGCAAGGCTTCCTCGGCAAATGATGATTTTTTCGGTAATGATGATCTGAGTGGTTTTAAGACGAATACAAGCGGACGTCCCAAGGACAAGGTGTACAGTACCCCCGATCCGTTTGATGATGATTTTACAAGACCTAAGACAGCGGCAGAGAACGTTCAGCACCGCAGCAGTCAGAACAATAATTTTGAAGAGGAGAGAAAAAATATGAGTTATGATCAGACAACAACATTGCAGATCGTGCTTGCAAGACCTATAGATTTTTCAGAGGTCAGAAGCATAGGTGATGATATAAATGCATTCAAGACTGTTATACTCAATCTTGAAATGGTAAAGAGCGACGATGCCAAAAGGATACTCGACTTCCTGTCGGGCGTGGCTTATGCCAACAAGGCGCAGATAAAGATGATGGCTCAGAAGACTTTCGCTATCATGTCGAAAAATGTCAAGTTCGACGGCAAGGATCTGCTGACAGAGCTTGAGAATAACGGTTACAGCTTCTGAAAATGAGTTCAAGGGATCTTTCATTCCTTAACGATATATCTGAAGATGACAAGCGATTGTTGTCCAGATTTTTGGATTGGACGGATATGGCCGGGGAAAAATACATAACAAAGTACTCTGCTTTTCTTGATGAAAGGCAGTGCAGGCTTTGTGAGAAGGTCATGGCTTCGGTAAAATACGAAAACTATTTGCTGTGGGGCGGTTACGAGGGCGCTGAAAGAAAAATGCTTTGCGTATATCCGCAGTATGGCAATGATGATATTATCGGGAGCTTTCCTATGACTGCGGTGACATTCAGGTACCGTAAAGAGGATAAGCCCGACCACAGGGCTTTTCTGGGTTCTCTGATGGCACTGGGTATCACCCGTGACAGCGTTGGCGATATACTTGTGGGCGAAGGCAGTACATCTGTATTCGTCAAGGATACGGCTGCACGCGATGTTCTGGGGATATCAAAGGTGGGCAGGATAGGCGTAAAGTCTGAGGAAGGCTTTGACGCTGCTTCAATAAAAGCACCCGAATTCAGGGAGATCACAGGTACAGTGGCTTCGCTGAGACTTGACTGTGTGCTGGCGCTGGCACTCAGGGTCTCGCGAGAGAAAGCGGCTGCACTTATAAAAGGCGGCGCAGTGGAGGTTTCCCATGTCAGGACTGACCGCGTGGGCAGTCAGGTCGAGGTGGGAGATAAGATCTCTGCCAGAGGATACGGAAAATTTCTGGTAAAGTCTGTTGACGGCGTTAGCCATAAGGACAGGCTGCATATTACTGTATGTAAATATATTTAGGAGGATTACTATAATGATGACAGCAAACAGTATCAGAAGCAAGAGCTTTGAAGCTGAAAGGAATGGTTACAGTCAGGCAGAGGTAGACAGATTTCTTGCTGAAGTAGCCAGAGAGTTTGAAGCACTTGCTGCGGAAAATGCCGAAAATGAAGAAAAAATCGCAAAGCTGGTAGAAAAGGTAAGCGAGTACAGAGAAGATGAAGAAGCAATAAAGGGTGCTCTGCTTTCCGCACAGAAGGAAGCCTCCAAGATCATTACCGATGCAAGGAACAAGGCAAGCGCAATGGTAGACAGCGCTAAGAGCGAGCAGAGAAAGATGGCAGAGATGTCCGCTTCCGAGTGCGAGAAGATCGTAAGAGAGCACAAGGAGAGATGCGCTGCGCTCATCAAGGAGAATACCGAGATCACCGAGCAGAAGATCAATGCACTGAGAGAGGCTTATGACGATGAGAGAGCAGCTTATGAGGAGCTGAGAGCTGAGGTGACTTATTTCAAGGCTAATCTTACTTCTCTGTATCAGGAGCAGATCAAGCTGGTGATGCAGCTGCCTACTCTTACCGATGAGGAGCTGGATGCTTACGAGAACGGTGAGGGCGAATACTACGATGACGATGAGTATGAGGATGAGCCCGCTACATCTGAGGATACAAGTGTAAATCAGCCTGCAGCTACTGCTACAACAGCTGAGCTTGACAAGGTGCTGAACACAGGTTCATTCGAGCCCGTCATACACAAGCCCAACCCTGAGGATCTCCAGTTCGGCAAGAAGAACAACTGATGGTCTTTAAAGGCTCTGTTAGCGCAGGGCCTTTTGCTGGTATATAAATAGCAAATAATTCCGGAGGGCAGGTGTGCAATGTTTGCACTTTCACTGATGCTTGCAGCACTGCTGATCGTGATAGATCAGGCTCTGAAAGCAGTAGTAAACAGTAAGATAGAGTTAAACAGGGTGATCGAGGTCATCAAATTCGGCAGTGTTAAGATATTCAGCTTGACACATATAAGGAACAGGGGAGCCGCATGGAGCATCATGTCGGGGAAGACCTGGTTCCTTGTGCTTTTGCCGATTATCGTCTGCATTGCAGGTATCATCTATATGTACAGGATCCGTAAAGGTCCGAAAATGGAAATAGTATCCATAGCTATGATCATCTCCGGCGGAGTGGGAAATCTTATCGATAGGGTAAGAATGAAAGAGGTCATTGATTATATCAAGCAGCGGCTGACGTCCGGCGCTTTTTCGCACGAG
>NZ_CAMHRZ010000046.1 GCF_946187255.1 uncultured Ruminococcus sp. | reverse complement strand
TGATTGTTGCTTCTGGGATCGTAGCCCGCCTTTATTTTCTTGGTATCAAATCTGAGTTCTGACATAAGATCATTTCCTTTCGGTGTGGTTTTGTTTTCGATGTTTACAGTTTAGCGGAAAACGAGCGAAAAATCAACACAAAAACTTGATAACGTTGTCACAGTCATGTCCCCGCACAGCTGATATTTGCCTCTCAGAACAGGAAAACTATGCGTATTTTCATGAAAAAATGCGGTATACACGCTAAACGTGACAACGTTGTCTGCTAGATATTTCGGCATTTTGCAGCTGTATCGGCACGTTTATGATACTAGCAGAGGCAGTTTTCATGATAATATAAGAATACGTTATCACAAAAACGGCTAGCTATAAATATTTTTTATCGCTATTTATAAGTTTTTATTCTTTCTGCCGCTTGACAAACGTGTTCTGATGTGTTATTATAATCTAAATCATAGTAAAGGAGTAGGTTTAGTTGACACTTCAGCAGATATATTATGCTTTGACCATATCAGACTACGGCTCGATGAACAAAGCCGCCGATAAACTGGGCATTTCGCAGCCTACGCTCACAAGCTCCATGCGGGAACTGGAACGTGAGACCGGCTTTGAGATATTCCTGCGCACCCACAAAGGGGCAGTCCCCACAAGTGAGGGCGCTGAGTTTTTAAAGAGTATAGGACAGCTCTACCGACAGTACGAGCTCGTATGCGAAAAGTATATCGACAAGGATATGAAACGCAAATTCGGGGTTTCCACACAGCATTACAGCTTCGCGGTCAGCGCCTTTATTGAGACTGTGAAGCAATTCGGCACACTGGAATTTGAGTTCGCTGTGCGCGAGACGGAAACGCTGAATATCATAAGAGATGTGGGCAGTCTCCGCAGTGAGATAGGCGTACTTTATATGAGCAACTTCAACCGCAAGCCGCTGACTAAGCTGCTGGAGGAAAACGAACTGGAGTTTATCGAGCTGATTCGCTGCAGCGCCTATGTGTATATGTGGAAGGGGCATCCGCTTGCAAAAGAAACTTCCATCGGGCTTGAACAGCTGGCGCCCTACCCCTGTCTCTCCTTTGAACAGAACGGCAACAACGGCTATCTTTTCGCGGAGGAGATACTCAGCGAGAATATCTATCCACGCATGATCAAAGCCACCGACCGCGCCGCTATGGGCGAACTTATGCGGACGCTCAACGGATATACTTTATGTTCGGGGATACTGTGCGAGGAAATGAACGGCAGTGAATATGTGGTAGTCCCCTTCCATGAGGACAGCGAGAACCACAACAGCATAATGGAGATAGGATATATCCGCAAAAAACACGGTTCTCTCAGCGAGATAGGGGAACGATACATCGAGGAATTGAGAAAAAGCCTTGACATCAATGCGATCAGATAACAGTCCGATATTCGGGACAGCATCAAAATAATGAAAAGCAATAAAAGACCTCCTATGGTACATAAGATACCATAGGAGGTCATGTTATTATTTCATTTATTACCTGTCAGATCTGCGTCTGTCTCTGTAGGGATTGTGCTCATAGTATTCCTGCTTGTGCTTGTACATATTTTCATCCGCAACCTTCATTGCTTCGAGAATATCATAATCCCCGCTGACATGGACGGAGCCTACCGCAAAGCTGACATCGGGCGTACTGTTTGCCAGAGACAGCAGCTGTGCCACCTGCTGTGCCAGTTTATCTTCGGTGATATCGGGACAGAACACATAGAATTCATCTCCGCCCGCACGATATATCTCATACTCACCGAAAGCAAATTTCAGCAGTGCCGCCGCCCTGATCAGCAGCTTGTCGCCTGCGTCATGTCCCGCATCATCGTTTACCAGCTTCAGCCCGTTAAGATCAGCCAGAACAACACCCATTTTAGCGGGTCTTGTCGTCTTGTCAGCGACCATCCTGTCCACACGGTCGTTCATGGCATTGCGGTTGTACAGTTGTGTAAGACCGTCCATAGTGCTTTTCAGTTCAAGCTGTGCCACCAGCTGGTGATTGACTATAACAGCAGATATCAGGAAGGATGTCAGTTCCAGCGTTTCCTTGATCTGCACCATCTTTGCCGCATCGTAATTTGCAGCCCATATAAAGCCCACAAGGGTCTGGTTGTTTCTTACGGCGAACAATATGATATTCTTCATATCATAGCCGACCATTGATTTATACCACTTGGGGTCGCGTTCCTTGATGATACTCAGGTCATCCAGCAGCAGACAGTCGCTGTCATCAAGATCTTCTTCCCACGCAGCTGCGATCTCAAAAGGAGAACGTGACATTTCAGCACACAGGCTTTCAAGATACTCCTTCTGCACGCCTTCACTGGTGATAAGCGAACAGCACTGTCTTGCGTGATCTATCGTATAAAGCATACAGATCGCTGTGCCGCAGACATTTTGGAGTTCACCCATTGCCGCAGCCATCGCCTGATGATAATTCTGTGTCTCATGCAGCTTTACGCTGATATTCGCCACCGCACCAGCGACTTCGGGGGAATGGGATGCCATTGAATCGGATTCTAACTGTGCAGACACCGTTCCAGTATACAGACAATAGCAAGTCCTCACTCTGCCTTCGGACTTGACATCAATGTCATCATCGGGGATCTCCATAGGTGAATAGAAACCCTTTACCCAAAGTCCGTGAGCGTTGGTATAGGAATACAGGAACTCATTGAAGGCTGCACACTTGTACACATAGCTCTCAAAATTGAGATCGGTAAAATAGCATCGCCACGGGATGCCCGGATAGAAATCGGGTGCACCGGGAGGCGCTCCCTGGATACCGCCCCTTATCGCCATCAGACGTATCTCACTGTATGTACCGTCGGGAAATACATCAAAGGAATATATGCCCGACATACCGTTTATCCTGTCAACATAAGCCTGAAAATCAAAACTCATAACAGTTCCTCCTTAATTAGTTCTTCGGCAGCCTCCGGCAGCAGAGGTCGTCCCCATATATATCCCTGAATATAATCGCAGCCGATGCTCCGCAGTGTCTCGAGCTGTTCAGGTTCTTCAACACCTTCGGATATAACGTCAAATCCCATGATATGCCCGATGGAGATTATCGCCGCAACGTACTGCCTTGACGAATCGTTGGTATTCATCTTATCTATAAACGATTTATCAACTTTCAGGAGATTTGCATGGAACCTGTTGAGGTAACTCAGGGACGAATAGCCTGTCCCGAAATCGTCTATCGCCATCTTCACGCCAAGACTCTTTATATCATCTATACAGCCCAACGCTTTTTCAACATCTATCATTATCGACTCGGTTATCTCTATCTCCAGATTTTTTGCGGGTATGCCGCTGTCCGCCAGCAGCCCGCGTATCTCGTCGATAAAGTCATTTTTCATAAGGTGACGCGCCGAAGCGTTGAGGCTGAGTATAAGATCTGCACCCGTTTTTCTGAGCACCTCACCGAAAAACCAAGCTGCCTTTTTGAATACGACACTGTCAACTCTGTCTATCAGCCCGACTTTTTCCGCAACGGGTATGAACTCGCCGGGACTGATGAAATTACCCTCGCTGTCCTTCATACGCGCCAGCGCTTCAAATCCGCGCAGCTTGTGCTGCATATCGAACTGCGGCTGAAGGTTGTAGAATATCGTATCGCTTTCAAGCGCCGATCTTATGATGCTTTCGATCTCCAGTGTATGCTCATTTTTCAGTATATCAGGCGTGAACCTGAGAATATGCTCACTGTTGTGCGCCTTTTTGATCTTGTTCATCGCCGCGTTGGCGTGAGAGGTAAGGGTATCAGGAGTATCTGAGTCTGAGGTATATGCGGCATAGCCGAAGCTGGCAGATATATAGATATCACAGCCGTCCACCGTAAAATGCTCGCTCAGCGCATCGACATAGCGGGATATAGCCTTGACTATCTCCTCGTCGGTGGTGCAGCCTGTAATGATGATCATAAACTCATCACCGCTGAGATGAGTGACCCACTCTCTTGACCGGCTCTCCTCGCTTTCCGCTATCACTTTCCAGCGCTCTGCGACTCCGAGTATAGCCTTGTTGCCCGCTTCAAAGCCGAGAGTATTGTTTATGCTCTTGAAATTGTTGAGGTTCACCGAGACAACGGCAAACTTTTCTTCCATCTGTATCAGCCCGTTAAGGATATCGGTGCAGGCAAAGCGGTTGGGCAGTCCCGTCAGCACATCGGTATAGCTCATGTTGTGCAGGCGCTTCATTGCCTTGTACCTTACGATATGGGTGGAGATGAAAAAGGTGGTCAGCTCCAACGTTTCCTTGATGCGCATGGTCTTGGCGGTATCGAAATTCGTAGCCCATATAAATCCCAGTATCTCCTTGCCCTGACGCAGCGGGAAAAGCACCACGCTCTTGACACCCGCTTCGATGAGTGTCTTATACCAGGGTTCGTTGATGCTGTGGATATGCTCCAGCTCTTCCTTATTGCGGATTATGATGCAGTCCATCACATCGCCCAGCATATCCTTCCACGATAACGCTATCTCATAGAAATTATCGAACGTAATGACGCTCTTCATCGTGCTGTCGGGTTTGAAATCCGTAGCAAGGATAGTGTATTTCTCCTCATCATCGTTGAGCTGCAAAACGGTGCAGCTCTCGGCATCGCATATCACGCGTATATCCGAGATGACGCTTTCCATCGCCCCTTTGATGCTTTCTGCCTTGTGCAGCTTGATACAGGTCTTCAGCACGTCGCCAGAAGTCTGCGCATTGTTCATGGCATCGAGTATGCTGTCAGCGCTTCTGCTGGGAGTAGAGGTATATGTGCAGTAGCAGGTATTGCCGTCTTCGCAGTTAACAGGCATAGCATAGATATCGAACCAGAGATCGGGTTCGTTTATATGGGCATAGGTATGCACTTCGGTCTTCTGTATCGCTGCACGCAGGCATACATCCTCAAAGTTGTTGTTCTTCGGAAAATATAAGTAATAGGGCGAATTTGGAACAAACACCGCACTCTTCCCTGAATCCGCCGCCTGAAGCGCGAGCATATCGCGGAAGGCTTGATTGCACTCAGCGATACGGATATCACGGGATCCTCCGTTCTCCGTTTTCTCAACGGAGACTATGCAGGTCGGAGAAGAAAAATTTTCTACAAACGATCTGAGATCCATAGTGTGTTCCTTTCCTCCGCATCGTAAAAGATACGGAAATATACCATAATTAGGAGATCGGGACAAAAATACTGTTTTCGCTTTTCAAATGATCTGTGTGATCATCTGCTTCGCTGCCCCGATATAGCTTTAGTATATTTTAACATATTTTCTGCTTAATGTCAATGTTTATATTGTCAAACAAAGCAAAAAATGTATTTTTTTGTGTTGTGCCATTTTACCGTACATTATTGAAAATATGTTCTTAAAAATGGTATACAGTCAAATCTTTTGTGGGAAGCAACATATCGCTGAATTTTCGGGTTTTCGGGAGTTTATTTTAAATTGGGAAAGCGCCTGTCATCGGGGAAAACGGCAGACAGCAAAAATGAATCGACATTTCGTAAACCTTTTCGTTAATTATATTGACAAAGAATCAGCTATGTGTTACAATACACTCAATAGATATGGTTTATGCAGTTTTCCGCACTGCTGCGGGAATTCTGCGGGAACAAAGTAGGCAAATATGATCTCAAAAAAACTAAGGACATTTGCGGCTTCGCTTGCGTTGTGCCTGATATCGGCTATACCCGCATCAGCTGCCAATATTGATATCTCACATCTCAGAAGTACCAAAAACGTCCGTCTCAACAAGCCGTATATCCAGTATGATATAGTCAGCAGCTATATAAAGGATCTGAACGGTGTATCTCTGACAATAAGAGACAAGAACGGCAAAGAAGTTGCAAATTCATATATGACTTATGACTCTACCGCAAAGACCTTGAAACCGCGTATCAAAACGGCACTGGAAGACCATGTCGTTGATTTTTCAAATGTTAAAAACGAGGCGGATATACGCAGCCAACTATACAATCATTCATCCGCAATCGATCCGTATTATTTAGAAAACTATACGGGTAAAGACCCCAAGGATAAGCTTTATTTTGTTAATACCAACGGACTTTATTCTATGCTCAGGAATCCAGACAAAAGCTACGATCTGAATCTTGACCATGACTACTACCGCACCATGAGCGATTACGCGGAATTTGAAGCGGTGGATACAGTGACCGTACCTGCAAATCAGGTGTTTGTTGATGTGGACAGCAAATACGTTGATCTGAATGACAGAAGATCCAGATTCCATATCGAAGCTGAAAATGAAAACATGAGGAATGATTATGCAACATTTTTCTATCCGTTAAAATTTTACGAAAATGCAGGCAAGAGAATATTTTTCAATGCAGATCCCGGAAAATACCGTGTCTTTGCTTCCGGCGGGAGCGGCGGCTATATGGAAGTCTTCGACCACGATACTACCTATAAAAAGATCAGGATAAAATTCCATGACGCATTTCCGAATTTTTGTAACGAGAGCCTTAGCTGGGATCATGATTTCTTCGGGACGACCTACCACATCGATCTGCGCGGCGACCGTACCGATGCGTGCTGCACAGTACTGTATCACAGCGGCGCAGCTGTATCGACTTCCATACCCGATAAAGACGGTTACATCTATATATGGATGAAAGACGATGATCCGAATGTCACTTATTGTTCCAATTACTGCTTCAAAAACGGCGGCGGCGGCGGAACGAACGGAGGTATGTACGTCCCAACCGTTGTCGATAAGATCCACGTTGCATTTGATTACCCGACTAAGAGATACTGCATATACAACCTCGCCCCCGGTGAATATACCGTCGAGATAGCGAACGACGGTCTTCGCAATGACTACACCGTAAAGAACAACAAGTTCACTGTAAAGAACACCCGTAAGATACAATCCTTTGATTTCAAGATAGTATCAAAGAACTTAATGCTCGGTGATGTTAACGGTGACGGTTCGATCACAGTAACAGATGTCTCCAAGGCAGCAGCATATATCAAGGGTATAAAATCCCTTACTAACGATGAAAAGAAACGTGCGGATACCAACCGTGACGGCGTGATAACCGTTACCGATATATCAAAGATAGCGGCTCATGTCAAAGGGCTGAAAGTGCTGTCCTGATAGCTTTCGGCAAGATATAGATAACCCCTGTTCACGGCAATTCTCGTGGGCAGGGGTTATTGTTTCTAAAAGCATTTCGGCAGGAGATTGACATATCAAGATAAATATGGTAAAATATTATTCAAAGTATTAAAATATTCATTTAAAGACTAATTTTTATATCCAAAGGAGGAACAAAGATGAACAGAACTTTTAAACGTGCAGCTGCGGCAGTAATTGCAGTAACAATGGCGGCGGGCTTTGTGCCGTCCGTGTGCGGAAGTTTCCGTATGTACACAGGAACAACGCTGACCGCTTGTGCTGCCGAAGCCCGCACTGCAAAGGTATCAAATTACGAACAGCTGAGAGCTGCTGTTGAGGACCCTGATATTTCGGTGATCGTAGTCACTTCGGATATCAATGTGCCCTGTGAGACTGCAAAAAGAGCAACTAAGACCACTTTACAGCTGATAATCGACCGCAGCCTTACCATTGAAAGTGCAGAAGGCAAAAAATACATGATAAGGCGTATAGCCGCTTCCGGTTCCGATAGATCCTGTCTGACCTCCATGTTCGGCATAAAGGGAAACGGCAAAGGCGGAGGGTATGATAATCCCAAAACCAATACCGTTGAAGTAGAACTGCGCAATATCATAATTGACGGCGGTGCTGAGTGGAAAGACGGCGGGGTAAAGAATACCTACGTTAATAATATTGGGGTAAGCGGCCGTGCGATGATAGATGTATATCAGGGTGCTACTCTCAACCTGGGAGACGGGCTGGTACTTCGCCATGCACATACCACCGAAGCACTCGACACCACCTGTTCAGACGGCAGCAGATCCTCAGACTACGGCGGAGCTGTAAGAGTCGATTATACAAAACCATACGGCGGCGGTACCGTCAATGTTAAAGCAGGCTCAGTTATACACGACTGCTATGCGAGCGGCTGGGGCGGCGCACTGGGCGCGTACAACTTTGCTCATCTTAATTTATACGGCGGCACTATATATAACTGCGCCTCTGGGCACGGCGGAGCTATAGGCTGCACATACAGAGCGAGCACACCAAAAGATGAGGCCGCTACTGTGAATATGTACGGCGGATACATCCACGACTGCTTCGCAAGTTCCCGCGGGGGTGCCATCAATTTGGACGGAGATATCGAAAACTTTGTCCTTGGCGGAAAGATCGAGAACTGCACCTCAAGTACAGGCGGCGCGATAGGTATGGCGGATGGTAATGTTATCCTGCATCTGCCCAAAATCGAAACTAATCAGCTTATCATCGAAAACTGCGGCGAAAGCAACTTTACACCCAATTACGGCTACGGCGGTCTGGGAAGAACTACAAACTATGCTAGTATCAGACTGAGCGATACTCCTCTTATCACCATCACCTTTGACGCCGGCCGCAGCGAAGATGATAAATACGCTGCCCTGACATTATACCTTCAGAGCGGCGATGAAGGAGATCTCTGCGGCAGTTCTCTGGGCGAATCTTTCCCCGGCGACCCTGTTCAGGCGGGATATGTATTTGACGGCTGGTACGACAATAAAGAATACACAGGAACGCCCGTAACGGCAGAAACTGTATTCGATAAGGATACCACCCTCTACGCAAAGTGGAGAGATCACGACCATGAATGGTCATACACGGCTGATAAAAACACGATAACTGCCAGATGTACTGCCGAATCTATATGCAATGCCAAAGATGGGCTTACCCTCACGCTGAACGCACCCGAAGCGCTAACCTATGACGGCAAGGAAAAGGCAGCATATTTCACCGAAGGCTATAACAAAGCCGCTTTCCCCGACGGACTCGTCATTGAATACTATAAGGACGGCGAAAAGCAGAGCGGTGCCCCCGTTGATGCAGGTGATTACACTGCAAAGGTCGTTGTGGGAGATGCGGAAGCAAGTGTGGACTTTACTGTTGCAAAGGCAGAACTGACTGTCACCTCTGAGGGATCCAGCGGCACATACGACGGTGAGGCACACGGTATCACCGTTGATACAGGCGACTCGGATGCAGTCGTATACTATGCGGAAGAAGAGCTTACAAAGGAAAACTATAAGACCGCAGGCACAAAGGAGATGCCGACATATTCCGACGCAGGCGAGTACACAGTGTATTTCTATGTCGAGTCAGGCAACTATATCCCCGTTCCCGAAATCGGAAGCAATAAGGTGAGCATAGAAAAGGCTGCATCCGCAGTTACCGCTGCGCCGACTGCTGTTTCAGACCTTATATTCAACGGAGAGGCGCAGGCGCTTGTAAATACAGGCACAGCAGAGGGCGGAAGCATTGTATTCGCGCTGACCGACAGCAAGGACAATGCGCCCGCCGATGAAGCATATTCGGAGGAAATACCAAAGGGTACCGATGCGGGAACATACTTTGTATGGTACAAAGTCAAGGACGACAAGAACCATCTCGATACAGAGGCGCAGTGCGTTGAAGTTACCATCGGTGAGATAGAGATCAAGCTCGGAGATGTCAACAATGACGGATTCATCAATGTAACGGATATCTCAAAGATAGCGGCTCATGTCAAGGGAATAAAGTCACTGACAAAGGAAGAGATGCTGCGTGCTGACGTAAATCCCGACGGGAATATCAATGTCACCGATATCTCAAAGACAGCGGCACACGTTAAAGGTATCAAATCTATTGGCTGATATTTTTCGGCTTGCTGAATAATCATCATACAGGCTCAATAAAGGCGGCAGCAGGATCATTTCTGCTGCCGTTTTACTGCTTTTATGCGGTATCGGATAAACGTATAGTGAGAAACAGCCTTTTTTCGCACATTGACTTTTATGATACTATCTGATATAATATTCAAAACACAATGGGGGCTGACCCGGATAACTATGGAGATACGCCATGAAAATACTTATTGCGGAAGATGAAAGATCACTGAACGATATCATAACAAAAAAACTGAAACAGGAAGGCTTCTGCGTGGACAGCTGCGTTGACGGCGGCGAAGCGCTGGAACGGCTGCTTTACACCGATTACGATCTTGCGGTGCTGGATATCATGATGCCCGTACTCAGCGGTACGGAGGTGGTGGTGAAGCTGCGCAGTCAGGGGAAGAATACGCCTGTCATATTCCTCACCGCAAAGGACACGGTGCATGACAGGGTCACAGGGCTCAATCTTGGTGCCAATGACTATATCGTCAAGCCGTTTTCCTTTGATGAGCTCATCGCCCGCATAATGGCGGTCATGCGCACCGTTTCGGGGAACATCTCGAACCGTATAACTCTTGGGGCGCTCACCGTCGATATCGACACCCATATCATAACTCTGGACGGCTGCGAGATAACCCTGACGGGCAAGGAGTACGAACTGCTGGAATACCTGATGATGAACAAGGGGTATATACTCAGCAAAGCTAAGATACTCAGCCATGTGTGGGGGTACGATTATGAGGGCGGCGACAAGATAGTTGAGGTGTATATGAACTATCTTCGCAAAAAGATAGACGCAGGCAGAGAGAAAAAGCTGATACATACTGTTCGGGGCATAGGCTATGTCATGAAGGAGGAAGTATGAAACGCATCTCGTTAAAGGTGAAGCTGTCACTGTGGTTCACGCTGATACTCACGATAGTCTGCGCCGTGATGCTGGTACTGCTGTTCCGCATATATCAGACGACGGAGAAAAAGCTGCTGCTGAGGACGCTGGAAGATACCACCGACACAATGGTATCCAAAATAAGGAGCGACAGGAAATTCCGCAAAGACATGGAGGATGGCAAGACCGACGACCATGTATTCCTTGTGGACGAAGTCCAGCTGATGGTGTATAACGAAAAGGGCGAGCATATCGCTGGAGTGTTCCTCTACCCCGAACTTGACGATCTGCCTGTATACAAATCAAGTGAGCCTGTACGCACAATGCTTGACGGCAGGGATCATTACTACGTTGACAAAAAGACCCGCACCGTTCGCGGCAATGACCTTTATGTGCGTGGTATAATCACGGCGGAGGATGATCTTTTCGGGAGCCTGACCTCCCACAGCACATTGCTTATCGCCTTTCCCATACTGCTGGCGCTGGCTTTCGGCGGCGGGTACCTTATGACGGGCAGTTCTCTCAAGCCCGTGAGGGATATACGCAATACTGCCGAGGATATAAGGGCGAGCGGCGATCTATCAAAGCGGATAGGCACGAGCGGCAACGGCGATGAGCTGGACGAGCTGGCAAATACCATCAACGCCCTGTTTGATAAGCTGGACAAGGATTTCGATGCACAGAAGCAGTTCACCTCAAATGCATCCCATGAACTGCGCACACCTGTCTCAGTGATACTGGCGCAGTGCGAATACGGCTTCGACCACGCAGACAGCGCTGAAGAACTTTTGCAGGTGGTATCCTCCGTGCAGGAACAGGGATACAAAATGTCGGGGCTGATAAAGCTGCTGCTGATGTTCACAAGGATAGAACAGGGCACGGAGCATTACCCTAAAGTGGAGACCGACCTGACGGAGCTGGTACACTCTGTGTGCGAGGATATGCGAATAATCGCCGAGAAGAATATCACCGTAACGGAAGAGCTTGCGCCTGTGACCGCGTTTGTCAACAGTGAGATGCTTACTCTGCTGACGGTAAATCTGATACAGAACAGCCTGAGGTACGGAAAAGAGAACGGCAGTGTTAAGGTCAGCTTATCCGAGAACGGAGATATGGCGGTGCTTACGGTCGAGGATGACGGCATAGGGATATCTGCGGAGGACTTGCCGCATATATGGGAAAGGTTCTACCGCTCCGACAGATCGAGAAGTTCAAAGGGGCTGGGACTGGGACTTGCACTGGTGAAACAGATAGCGGAGTTTCACGGCGGCACAGCCGAAGCTGAAAGCACCGAAGGTGAGGGCAGCCGATTTATTGTTAAAATTATCAAACAGTAAATATAAATTAAACATTTTATGAAGATGCTTTTTTCTAACCTGATTTTAACCTTTGCAGTTTATACTGTGGGTGCAGTTAAGAAAAGAGCATCTTTTTTACGGTAATAAATACCGCAGTGCTTTTTCGGACAGCAGACTATTCAACACCGTTTTTGGCGGGTATATCTATCATAACAGACAGTAGTGTATAACTTATGAAGGCAAGACTTACGATGAAAAGAGTAACGGCAGCAGCGGCTGCGGCAATGATGGTGTGCAGCACCGTATCGCTGGAGGCTTTTGCATACAGCGGCGCGTATGACAATTCCTTTACCTTTACTAACAGCGGCATTAGCGTTTCAAACGCTTCGGGCTCGGGCTACAAGATAAACGGCACAGACCTGACCATAAACGCTGCGGGTACATACGTTGTCAGCGGACAGTGCGTTGAGGGCAGCATTACCGTGAAGAAAGGCACCACAGGCGTTGTGCTTATCCTTGATGAGCTTACTCTCACCTGTTCTTCCACCGCACCTGTTTCGGTAAACAAGGGCGCAGAGGCTGAGATAGTGATAAACGGCAAAAATACTCTCACCGATTCGGAAGACCCCGCTAATGAGAATTCCACCGATGAGACCATAGCTGACAACTTCGAGGGCGCAGGCATAAAGGTAAAGAGCGGCTCTTCACTTGCGATAACAGGTACGGGCACACTTACCGTCAACGGCAGCTCCTGCAAGAACGGCATAAAGGGCGCGGCTACATCTGTAGTGACGGTGGGCGAAAACGCAAATGACAGCTTTACACTGAATGTAAATGCGACAAACAACGCCCTTGCAGCGGACGGCGAACTGATAATAAACGGCGGCAATATCAATGTTACCTCTGCCGACGACGGCATAAAGGCTTCCCCCGATAACGATGACACAGAATCAAAGGGCATAGTAACGATAAACGGCGGTAAGATAAGCGTTACTGCTTCGGATGATGCGGTACACGGCGAGCAGGTGAACGTCCTTGGCGGAGACCTGACCATCAATGCAGGCGACGACGCACTGAAAGCAGAATACGCTCTTACTGTGGGCAAGGAAAACGGCAGCGGCCCCGAGATAGATGTCAAAAAGGCTTACGAGGGCTTTGAGGGCGCGACCATAACCCTTCGCGGCGGCAAGGGCAGCATACTCTCATCCGATGACGGGATGAATGCGGCTAACAGCGAGCTTTCCAATTACACCTACGAGCTGAATATCTCGGGCGGTGAATGGTATGTCAATGCTGACGGTGACGGAGTTGATTCCAACGGAAATATGAACGTATCGGGCGGTCTTACCGAGATATTCGGTGCGGCAAACAACGGCAACGGCGCACTTGACATCGGTGACTTCGGCTGCTCGCTGAACTATACGGGCGGCACGATCGCGGCGATAGGCATGAACGGTATGGCGATAACACCCACTTCGGGCAATTATATCGCTTTTGGCAGCTCAGGCACGGGCGGCGGCTTCGGCGGAGGCGGATTTGGCGGAGGTTTCGGTTCCCAGAGCGGCTCCTCATTCAGCATAACAAAGGGCGCAGCCATCGCCATAAAGGACAGCAGCGGCAATTCAGTTTATGAGACTACTGCAGTAAAGAGCGCAAATCACGTTGTATTCGCGTCCGATGCGCTGAAGTCCGACGAGACTTACACCCTCTATGTTAACGGACAGAGCACTGCGACCGCTACGCTCACCGCAGGTACTGGTCAGCAGCAGGGCGGACAGCCCGGTCAGGGAGGACCCGGACAAGGTGGTCAGCCGGGTCAGGGCGGTCACGGTGGACCCGGACAGGGTGGTCAGCCCGGTCAGGGCGGATATCCCGGACAGGGCGGTCAGCCCGGTCAGGGAGAACAGGAACAGGGTCAGACCGAACAGCCCCAGACCACAGGATACTATCCTAAGGTAAACAAGATAGAATACTGCGAGAGAACTCACCAGTTCAGGATCTCATGGGACGCTATCGACGGCGCAGAGAAGTACGGTGTTGCGGTATACCTTGCAGGCAAATGGAAGATAGTAGATCAGAATATCTACACCACCACCTTCACTTCCCCGAAGCTCAGCGCAGGACAGACCTATAAAATGGTAGTCTGCGCAAAGGTCAACGGCAGCTGGGATACAAGCAAGATCGAAAGCAGAGCATTCAATGTTACTATAAAGTGATACGAGATAATATATTAATGTGATCATTCGCAGAACGGCAGTTTCATTAAGGACTGCCGTTTTTGCTTTTTCAGCGTAAGCATTTATCTTTTCGGGCTTTTTGTCTGCTGAACAGACAGTCACGCGCTGTACTCACAGCCATCGTCTTTTTATTCACAAAAGGTTTAACAAAAGTTCACGCAATTTTTTATACCTTTAAGAGACTTTAAATGTCTTATATAATATAATAAGTATTGTGTTTAAAAGAAAAGATATAGTCTGAAAGGTAATGATAAAATGAAAAGAAAACTATTTTGCGAAATTTCTCCCCTTACTTATGCGCTGTCGGTCAAAAAGTGCGAGACTGTCAGATTTTTGCATGACCTTGTCGATAAGCACAGCTTTGCTCACACTTTTTCCTCCGATAAGCTGGAATACGTTATATACAAGCACAATTCCCTCATCCGCAGGCGTCTCGGAAATGTGAATATGCAGCTTCAGGAAAACAAGGCGGTGAACCTTTCTCTTGCTGCCCCTAAGATCAATGGTATCCTTATACGTCCCGGTGAAACTTTTTCCTTCTGGAACCTGGTAGGCAGTCTTACCGTGAAGAAGGGTTACAGGGAGGGTCTAACGATATTCTCCGACCACCCGTCTTCGGGACTTGGCGGAGGTATGTGCCAGATGACCAATCTCATACACTGGATGATACTCCATTCGGAAATGACGATCACCGAGCACCATCACCACGATCAGATAGACCTGTTCCCCGATTTCAACAGGACGATACCCTTCGGGACGGGCACCTCGATAATGTACAATTACCTTGATTACCGTTTCCGAAATGATACCGACAACACCTACCAGCTCATCATATACACCACAGACGAGTACCTCTGCGGCGAGCTGAGAGCTGAAAAAAGGCAGACCTACAAGTTCCATATCCAGGCTGAAAACGTGTATTTCTCGCGGGAAGACGGCATAGTTTACCGCAACGGCGACGTATACAGCGACAAGATAGACCGCCGCACCGGAGAACACGTTTCAAGGGAACTCATCAGGCATAACCACGCGAGGGTATGCTACGATACATCGGGATTGACGATAGTTGAAGAGAAATCGGCGGTGTAAGACCACCGATGAATAAGGTACGGTGAACTGTGTAATCTGTCTTTCGCACCTTATTGCCTGTCAATGTAACCATAAATATACTTTGACTATTTTAGTAATAGGAAGCTGTTTTGCGCAGGATGCGTGAGACAGCTTTTGTTTTGCTATAGTTCCTTCTGGCAGAAGCATAAATAACTCAAAAGATGAAAACGAAAATAAAAAGCCGCAAATGATCTATAATTGTTAACAACTCGTTTTTTATACCATATTCATCCGTAAGCATCTAAAACTTAAATTATTTCAAAAACAGGAGACCCACTTGACCTATCATCTAATATGTGGTATATTATTTCTAATGTCGTATACAATTAAAACCGGCTGTCTGTGGCTGCCGGGATCACGGGAGGAATAATTATGAAACTTGCGGTCGAAATGGCAGTAATGGAACTTGACGGCGAATGGAATGCGGTGGCTGTCGGGGAGGACAGCACGAAATTTCGCGGTATGCTGCGGCTAAACGAAACGGCGGCGGATATCATAAAGCTGCTCGCAAAGGACACCGACGAGGATGCGATAAACAGGGAACTTGTAAAATTATATCCCGATTCTTCCGCCGATGAGATAGCACCCTTTGTCACGGAATTTCTCGATCAGCTTCGTAAAGCTGATCTCATCATAGAGTGATTTCAACTTACAAACTGTGTCAGCATTTACGGCACAGGAGCGATATGATCGATAACAGCAAAGCACCGATATCTTCGCGATATCGGTGCTTTTTGCTGTTTTATAAGAATTTCGGATAGCATTTCTTATCCTTGCCGATCATTGATCCTGCTCTTTAACAATTATTTCCTCTCCATTTTTAGGTCTGTATACCCTTACTCTGTCGCCTTCTTCAAGTTTGTTGGAATAGGGGTATTTATTCGGGTATCTTTCTACCTTGCTTTGTTTAAGGCGGAAAAAGATCTTTTTCTTTCGATTATCGTGTTTTGATCTTTGGATAGGCTCATCCTGTTCCCAGACTACATCTACAGTATCAACATAGCTTTCGTAAGTCTGCCTGCTCTTTTCTATACAGTCTATAAGACCGCCTATCGTGCCGATAATACCGATCACTGCGGGAAAGATCGACAGTATCCTTAGCAGTGCCAGAATGCTGTTATCCTTATTCAAGCGGAGCACAAAGAACAGAACCAGCCAGAATACGGCAAAACCCACTGCATACGGCAGATCTCCCCAGATAATACGATCAAGTTTTTTTCTCTGCTCACCCTCTACGGGAGTTAACTGCACGCCCTCATAAGGATCTGTCTCGTCCTCAATATTCTCATCATCTTCTTCATCTTCGTTCCTTGCAGGAACAAGCATATTGATGAATGATTCAAAGTCCTTTGCGATAAATTCTATCACATCCAGTTCGGGATCGATCCCCACGACTCTTGGTTCCCCGTCATTTCCGCACTTGCGATAATCTAAAAAGATCATGCAGCAGTTATCAAGCGAAGTGCATATCGGCACACCGATCTTCGGATAAGCTACCCCCTCATTTTCCCAGAATTCGTTGTCATCTTTGCCGATACCGAAAATACCGTCGATATCCCATGCCGTCTTTCCGACTTGTGTATTTTTGGGGCAGCCGCCGTTCTGCACACGCAGCAAAGCAATATATGATCCGGGATATTTATAACCGATCTTCTTTTCTGACTCACGCAGTGTTTCTTCAGTAAAGGGCTCCAGTTTAAGATACTCATGCTCCTTTTTATCATCCCAAAAATCATTCAGATCTATATTATCAAACATTTCCGATACTCCTCAGCATATTATCATTCCTATTAATATATTTGATTTTACCACTATTACGACAATTCGTCAAG
>NZ_CAMHRZ010000045.1 GCF_946187255.1 uncultured Ruminococcus sp. | reverse complement strand
CATCATATTCTCCATCTCGGCAAAGCTCATAACGCCAGTAACAACGCTGGATCTGATCATGAAAGGCGGAACATAGTAGGTAAATCCGCGATCGATCATGAAATCTCTTGCGTAGGAGAGTATAGCCGAATGAAGTCTTGCTATATCACCTTTAAGATAGTAGAAACCGTTGCCCGAAGTCTCTCTTGCAGCATCGAGATCAATGCCGTCGAAAGTCTCCATTATATCCACATGGTAGGGAACTTCAAAATCGGGAACAACAGGCTCACCGAACTTCTCTATCTCAACATTCTCGCTGTCGTCCTTGCCTATCGGTACGCTGTCGTCGATGATGTTGGGTATAACCAGCATCCTCTCGCGTATCTTTGCTTCCAGCTCTTCCTCCTTGACTTCCAGGTCAGCCAGCTCCTTAGCCATTGCGTTGACCTCAGCCTTTACAGCCTCAGCCTCCTCCTTCTGACCCTTGCCCATGAGAGCACCTATCTGCTTGGACTTCACGTTGCGCTGATTTCTCAGCTCATCCGCTCTTGTTCTTGCGGCTCTGTATTCCTTATCGAACTCTGCAACTTCATCAACGAGGACGAGTTTCTCGTCCTGGAACTTCTTCCTGATGTTCTCCTTAACGAGTTCGGGGTTGGTTCTTATCAGTTTGATATCGATCATGATTATTACTCCTTACAGGGCAAAAGCCCGAAATTTATCAATTTATAGTGTAGCATTTATTATCCGATTTGTCAAGCCCTCGCGGGGCTGTGCGGAAAACAATGCCTACACATCCTGCTGTTTTTTCTCATCAGCGAGCAGCTGTGCCAGCTTGCCCAGCAGCACCTCTGCATCTGTTTCTTTCGGCAGTCTCAGTTCCACCTTAACTCCACCGCTGCTATCCGACTTTGCTTTGACTTTAACGTCGGAGTTTGCATTTACTGCCATTTCAAATTCTTTCAGGAAAGGTCTTTCTTTTTTCACCGAACGCTTTCTTATCGCCTGACGGTCGTCCTCTTCCTGCTTCTGTGCAAGACGTTCGGCATCTCTCAGTGCGTCCTCCAGCTGTCTCACGGAGAGCCCGTCCTCTTTGACCTTTCGTGCGAACTCTGCCTGCCTGTCATTTTCGATGCCCGAAAGCACCTTTGCATGGCCGAAGGATATCTCGCCCTTGTCCACCATATCTCTTACTTCGTCGTCGAGTTCCAGAAGTCTCAGCGAGTTTGCCACCGCCGACCTTGACTTGCCCACCGCCTGCGCCACCTGCTGCTGTGTCATGTCATAGCTGTCCATCAGGTTCCGGTAAGCCTGTGCTTCCTCCACAGGAGACAGATCCTGTCGCTGGATATTTTCTATCAGCGCCATCTGCATGGTCTGCCTGTCATCAAGCTCCTTGACATACACGGGCACTTCGGTAAGTCCCGCCAGCCTTGAAGCCCGCCATCTGCGCTCACCTGCCACTATCTGATAGCCGCCGTTCTCCAGCGGGCGCGCAAGTATCGGCTGCAGCACGCCGTTTTCCTTTATACTTTCCGCCAGTTCGTTCAGCTTTTCATCGTCAAAAGTTCCGCGGGGCTGATCCTTGTTCGGCTCCAGCAGAGTCACTTTTACCATAGTAACACTGTCTGCACCCTCCGCTGACAGCGTTTCAGTCTCATGGCGTTCGTTCTCGGCAAAAAGCATATCCAATCCCGAACCCATTCTGTTTTTCTTTGCCATTATATATCCTTTCCGCCCGTCAGGCTGAGAATACTTAAATTATGCCTGTCACATCTTCCAATGGATAATGCCTTAGTCTTAGCTGAGGTGCATCCTTATCATATCTTCTGTCACCTGCTGAAACTGTGCCTCGTTTATGGTCAGGAGTTTCAGTGACTCCTGCTGGAGTGCGAAATACCACACCTTGTCGTCCTTTATTATCTTGAACAGTGCTTCCATGCCGTGATCTTTGATCTCCATAAAGTAGCCGAACTTCGCCGTTATCCCTGCCATTTCCTCAGGCTCGATCTCTTTCTGGTTTATCAGCAGCGTCATAGTATAGTCAAGCAGCTTGCTCTTCATATTCCTATTGGTCAGCAGATCCTCTGCGTGTTTCTCATTGTTGAACTGTGCCATATCAAATTCTCCTTTTTGTTTTGATCTAATGTTCCACATGGAACATTACTTGCTTTTGCGTTTTTTATCCCGCTTGACCATTTCCTTTGCCAGTTCCTCGTAAGCCTTTGAACCCTTGGCCTTTTTATCATAGTATATCGCGGGCTGTCCGAAGCTCGGCGCTTCAGACAAGGCAACGTTTCGGGGGATAACGGTGGAGAATACTTCCTTTGAGAAATGCTTTTTCACTTCGTTCATTATCTGTCCCGTAATCTTGTACCTGTCAACGCACATTGTAAATAGTATGCCCTCGATTATCAGCGACTTGTTCCAGGTCTTCTTTACGCGGTCTATGGTGTTGTGCAGCTCCACAAGGCCTTCCAGTGACAGGAACTCGCACTGCAAAGGAATGAGCACCGAGTCCGCCGCAACGAGCGCATTTATGGTCAGCATATCCAGCGTTGGGGGACAGTCGATGAAGATATAATCGTAGAAATTGCGTGCCTCATTCAGCTTGTCCTTTAACTGTACTGCCCTGTTTTCCATCGTCATCAGCTGCACAGCCGCACCTGCCAGATCCTGTGTGGTGGGCACAACGGATACTCCTCTGAATGCGGTGGCGCAAACTGCTTCAAATAAAGAACAGTCACCCATCAGCACATCGTAGATAGTATTGCGGATGCTTCTTTTTTGTATTCCATAGCTAGTGGTCGTATTGCCCTGGGGGTCAAAATCTATTATCAGCACCTTTGCGCCCTTTGCCCCGAAGACCGCAGCCAGGTTGCAGACGGTCGTGGATTTTCCGACACCGCCTTTCTGGTTTGATACTGCTATCGTCTTACCCATATTATCTCCTCTTTCATTGATCTTTACTTAACTATTCTATTATACAACATTTTTATCCGTTTGAAAAGACCTTTTTGAAAATTTCTTTAAACAGGTGTTTTTATTCTTTTGTTCCACATGGAACATTTGCTTTCGGCTGAATAATTTTGACAAAAACGCAATGTTCCATGTGGAACATTATCATTCGACAAACACAGGCATGATTAAGGCGAGTTCAGATCACAAAAGGCAAAACAATGTCAGCAGCGGTCGCAAATCCACGACGAAAGACCCGCATAGATCTATTGCCGCAAAAACGAATTAGTGCTATGATTAGAGAAAAGGAGGGAGGAAATGAACAAGATAACAGACCTTTTAACAAAGGCGTTTATTGATGTGCGGGATTTTCCCGAGGACGAACTGCACGAGATAGGCAGGGTAGTGGAGATAGGCATTGGCGACATCCGCCCCAACCCATCTCAGCCCCGAAAGCACTTTGCGGCGGACGAGCTGACATCGCTGGCAAAAAGCATATCCGCCAACGGGATAATTCAGCCCCTGACGGTAAGGCACTGTGAGAACGGGTACGAACTTGTCTCAGGTGAAAGGAGACTTCGCGCCGCAAAGCTGGCAGGGCTGAAAGCTGTGCCGTGTATAACCGTCAATGCCGACCGCAGCAGGTCGGCGGTGCTGGCACTGCTGGAGAATATCCAGCGCAGCGACCTCAACTGTTTTGAAGAAGCAGCCGCCATCAGTGCGCTGATCGACAGCGGACAGATAACCCGCGAAGAAGCAGCGGCGAAACTGGGGCTGGCACAGTCAACGATAGCCAACAAACTGCGCCTGCTGCGGCTGTCAGCGGAGGAGCAAAGGCTGATATGCGAACACGGGCTCACGGAACGCCATGCGAGAGCGCTATTAAGGATCATCGATATCGAGCTTCGCCGTGAAACGCTGGCAAAGGCGATCGAACTGGGCTGGACGGTGGATGCGCTGGAAAAGCACATCGCCCGCCTTGAAAGGGAGGAGGTGAAGAAAAACAGCTACGAGAGGAGAGCTGTGATGCTGAAAGATGTGCGCCTGTTTTTCAATTCGGTCAACAAGGCGCTGGAGGTGATGAAGCTGGCAGGAGTAGATGCGACCGCGAAACGCACAGACAAGGAAGACTGCATCGAGTACACCATAATCATCAAAAACGAACAAAGGCAGGAATGACAAAAAAGACAGTGCGCAGAAATATCCGCGTACTGTCTTTTACTTATAGAATTAATTATTCGTATCTCAGTGCGTCTATCGGGTTGAGGTTTGCCGCCTTGATACTCGGTATCAGTCCGAAGACTATGCCGACTACCATTGAGAATGCCACCGATACCACTATCGCGGGGGTGGATATGGACACAGGCACCTCAGCCAGTTTGGCGATGACCTTTGAAAGACCTATACCTATCAGCACTCCCAGTATACCGCCTATGGTGGTCAGCACGGATGCTTCCGTGAGGAACTGGGCAAGTATCCTGGACTTTCTTGCGCCCAGCGCCTTTTTCAAGCCTATCTCCCTGGTTCTCTCGGTAACGGATACCAGCATGATATTCATAACACCGATACCTCCGACCAGCAGGGATATACCGGCTATCCATATCAGCATCTGATTTGTGGACTTGGAAAGATCCTGCAGCTTCTTAGCCTGCTCCAGAAGGCTCTCGCTCTTGTATTCAAGAGTATTGGATATGCCCTCACCGCTGGCGCCGCCGCTCTGCTCGTCGTTCACAGACTGCTTCTGGATATTCTCGTTGAGTATATCCGCCGTCTTCTTGCCCGCATTTGTCATGCTGTCCGTATCCTTTGCGCGGATAACGCAGTTCTGCGGTTCATCGTAGCTGAATATTATTCCCCAGTCGTTGGTGGGTATAAATATCAGTCCGCTGGAAGTCGTCTTGTAGGTGAAGTAATCATCCACACTGTTGATGACCGGTTCAAATCCCGAACGCTTGCACGCCACACCGATTATCTTGAAGGGCTCGCCGTTGATATCCAGTGACTTGCCAACGGGGTCCTCGTTTTCAAATATGCCCCTCTGCATATTCTGGTCGATTATCGCCACCTTTGAAAAGTCATTGTACTGGCTTTCGGTGAAGCCGATGCCCTGTGCGATTTCATAGCCCATCGTGCTGAAATAGTCGCTGTCTATACCGTAGATTATGGAAGACTCTATCCTCTTGTTCAGATAGAACAGATTTTCGGGTGTCTGTCTCGTGCGGTAAAGTGTGCAGCTGTCTACCTCTTTCAGGTCGGTGATGCGCTCCTTGCTGCTGTCGGAGATCACGCGGATATTATCGGGAACGGGGGTCCAGCTGAAATCACATTCCGTATCGCCATCCATCAGCGATATCTTTACGGTGTTGTTGCCCGAACCGATAAGATTGTTTTTGATCTGTTCGTTTGTTCCTTCGATAGTCGATACTATGGCGATTATCGCCGCGATACCGATGATTATACCCAGCATAGTAAGAAAGGAACGTATCTTGTGGCTCAGTATTCCCTGTAGGGAGAGCCTGACATTTTCTATCATGTATTACCCTCCTCAGAATATATCTACATTTTCAGGCTGAAGGACAGTATCGGTCTCTCTTGTCCTTACGCCCTCCTTGACGTCCTTCCCGTAAGGGAAGCATATACTGTCGCTCTGTTTAAGACCGCCCTTTACTTCGATCATCATGCCGTACATCACCTGTCCGACCCTGACGTACTGCTTTTCCAGTCTGCCGTCCTTGTCAGCCTTCATGATGTAGTAGTCGCCGCCCTCCTGCCTTACATAGTGTATCGGCAGGTATACCGACTTTGAATCGCTCTTGCTGGTGCTGCTCTTGTCGATAGTCACCTGGATCCAGTCGTTTATCGTGAATCCGTCAGCATTATCCGTGATCTTTGCATGAACGGTATACATGGAGTTGTTGGGATTGTCGCCCCAGTTGTCGGAGCTGTATTGTACGGGCTGAGGGTCGATGGAAGTCACCTCCGCAGTGCCCGAAGCGTTCGTGTTCCAGGAGAATATTGAAAGCTCAGCACCCACCTGTGCGTACTGTAAACTCAGCTCAGGTATCTCACACTGCACCTCAACTCCGCCTTCACCCTGAATGACAGCAAAAGCCTTGTCGTCCTCGTTGGGCTCTTCGTAGATGTCTTCCTCGGTCGCCTCCGCGGTATCATCTTCGGTATCATCTTCACCGGATGCCTTGCCGATCTTCTTGACTATACCGTCTATCTCCGCATACAGCTTTCCGTCCTCTTTGCGCTTCTTGGCTTTGTCGTATTCAAACTGCGCACTTTTCAGACTGAGTTCCAGCTGCTTGATATCCGACTCCTTTTCAGCTATCAGCTTCTTTATCGCATCGCGGGAGTAAACGTAGTCATTGCTGTTGGGATCCAGATTGTCCATGAACTCCTGATAAGCGTCATAAGCCGCCATATAGTCCTCATACTCTTTTGAATACTCATCGTCTGCGACGGAGCTGTCATTATCGGCCATCGATGAGCTGTCGTCTGCCTGCGAACTGCTGTCGTCGGGCTTTTTGACAGTGGGCTGTGTAAAACTCAGCTTGCCGTAGAGCTTCTTGTCCGTATCTATGGAAGCCTGACCGTTCTCATCGAATGTAACGCCGTCAGCCACCTTCCAGCTGTCCAGCTCCTCGACCTTGGTCTCCTCGCTCGGTACGATTATCCATTTATAAAGGTAGAAGAATTTTTCGTCGTATACACATATCTCCGCACACTTTTTCTCGGCAGCCAGTCTTACCATGAAATCCTTTGATACCTCTGCCGTGCGTGTGACGTTGATGATATAGGGGCTTTCCACAGTGCCGTTGCCCTCGGCGGGAACGAATGCGGGCTTGACCACATCCTTCACCAGCTGGGGCGGAGGTGCGTCGGGCATACTGCTGCTGTCATCAAACAGACCGCTCATGTCGGGCAGGGAGTCATCATAGGGGAAGCTGTCGTCCATATCCCACATACCTATATCATCATCGTCAAATTCGGGGAATACAGGGTCGGGCATCTGGGGCGCATCTTCGGAGGGCTTGTAGTTCCTGATCTTTTCAAGCTCCTTCTTTGCCATTTTGATATTCTGCTCAACTATGCTCACAGCATTCTTTTTCTGTTCAAGTTCCAGTTCAACGACTGTCATATCGTATTCCAGTATGGGGTCGCCCTTTTTGACCTCCTGACCTTCCTCCACAAAGACCTCCTTGACCAGCTTTTGTGTATCGGTGTAAAATCTCTGTGTATTGGAAGCCACCACCTGTCCGTAGCACTCATTTGAACCGTAGTCGAACCAGTCGGAGTACTGCATCATGTTCTGCACAGGAACTACATCCACCACGATGCTGTCCTGCTTTTTATCCATATACCTCTTGTATCCGAACCAGCTTCCTCCGCCGATCACAGCAACGCACAGAAGGAAGATTATAAATTTTTTCATCCGTTCTTCTCCTCCTTTTTAACACGGCTGTTGAATGCGCCGTCATGCAGTTCGCCGTCGCGGATATACATTATCCGTTTTGCGTGTTCTGCGATCTCGGGTTCGTGAGTTATCATTACTATCGTCACGCCGTCCTTGTTGAGCTCTTCAAAAAGCTCCATTACATCATCGCCCGATTTTGTATCCAGCGCACCGGTAGGCTCATCCGCCAGCAGCAGCTTGGGCTTGTTGACGATAGCCCTTGCTATTGCGACTCTCTGCTTCTGTCCGCCCGAAAGCTGTGTGGGGTTGAAGTTCATCCTGTCCTCCAGACCCACTCTGCGCAGTGCTTCCTTAGCCATCTCGCGCCTTTTCTTTCTGGAAAATCCTGCATACAGCAGGGGAAGCTCCACATTTTCCAGCGCTGACTGTCTTGGAAGAAGATTGAAATTCTGGAAAACAAATCCAATTTTGTTATTGCGTATGTCTGAAAGCTGTCTGTCGCTGCATTTCATTATATCCGAGCCGTCGAAGATAAATCTGCCCTGGGTCTGCTTGTCAAGACAGCCTATGATATTCATCAGTGTGGACTTTCCCGAGCCCGAAGGTCCCATTATCGCCACATACTCGCCGTCATCGACGCTCATCGATATATCCTTGAGTACAGGCACGGGATCCTTGCCCTGCAAATAGTCCTTGAATATATTATTAAGTTCAAATACCATATCGACAGCACCTCTTATTTGTTGTAGTGTTCCTTCAGGAACTCATCGAGCTCTTCGGGAGACATGGCTTTGAATTCTTCTTCGGAGATGCCGTAAAGCTCCTCATAGGAAAGGTCGGGAGTGCTCTCGGTCTTTACCTCTGCTTTGCTTTCAGCGGAAGCATCGCCGTCAGCTGCGCCTTCGCCTTCGCCTTCACCTTCTCCGTCGCCGTAGTCGAATACATAATTGCCTTCATCGTCTACGCTGCCGCGAGTGAATTCACCGTCGGCACTTATCTCGATAACGCCGCCGTCAGGTGAGGTTATCTTGCCCGAACCGTCGGGATAGCCCTCGATAGTATTGCCGTTCTCATCGGTGGTGGTGAAGCTGCCGTCATCGTTCATGACCATGCCGCCGTCGCCTTCGTAGCCGCCTTCATAGTCGCCGCCTTCTTCCCAGGCACCGTACTCTTCCTCTTCACCCAACTGATTGTCGGGTATATCCTTGTCGGAAGCATTAGTGGTAGTGGCAAGACCCGCAGCTATGTAGTCAGCGGGATATGCGATATAGTCATCAAGGCTCAGTCCGTCGATGACTTCGCAGTCACCGTAGCTGTCATCCGTTTTGCCGATGGTGATGTAGCGCTTTTCGATAATATCCTTTTCATCGTTCTTTACCCACACATACGACTTGCCGTCTTCGGTGAGGATGAAGTTGGTATACAGCCATATACCCGTCTTTTCGATATCACTGCCGCTGTCGGTATCTATGAGGATATGCTGTCCCAGCATGAAGCCGTCCAGCGATTCGGGCTCAACATAGAAAGCGTACTTTGATGAGGATGTCTGTTCATCGGAACCGGAACCGTAGTAGCCGTACATATCATTATTGTCTTTCTGCGGAGATGTGTCTATCTCGCTGACGGTACCCTTGACCTCGGTATCATCCACACGGCTGCGCAGAGTAACCTCAGCGCCCTGTGTTATGGATTTTTTGTTCTGCTCGTTGAATACGCCCTTTACCCTGTAATCGCCCTCAGCGGTCAGCTTCATGATAACATCGGCGCTCTCACCGTAGCCGTACTCGCTCTGTGAAGAGGCTGCCACATCCTTGAGATCCTTGACAGTGCCGTCTATCGGTGCAACAACATAAGCGTTGTTGAGAGCTTTTTCCAGCTTGGTTATCTCCACGTTCTTTGTCTTGATATCGTACTCGGTCCTGGCATTATCGCTTTTCAGCTGTAATATCTGGTTGGTATAGGACACCTGTGCGTCCTCACTTTCCTTCTTCTTGGCTTCCTCGTACTCCTTTATCTGCTGTTCGTTTATGGCGATGTCGTTCTGCGCCTTTTCAACTTCCAGCTTTGCGGTATCTATCTCGATCTGTATCGCTTCGGTATCATAGGTCAGCAGCTTGTCGCCCTTCTTCACCTTGTCACCGTCCGCCACGAGTACATCCTTTACGGTCTTGGTGGTATCGTACTTCACATCGACGGATTTCTGCGCGACGATAACTCCCGAAAAGCTGTTTGCAAACAGGTCGGCACCCGTTACCGTGTTTACGTTTGCAACCTTCTGAACATAGACCTTGTCAGTGCTTCTCGCTTCGGGACTGCCGAAGTTTTTATAAAGGTACCATCCGCCGAAGCCCACACCTCCGATGACCAGCAGGGCTGCAAAAGCCTTGCCTATCGATCCTGCCTTTGACATAATTTTTTCCTCCTATGAATAACTTTAAATTAAAAAAACTGCATACTCACACCGTAAAGAGACCCCCGTCCCTCTGAAAGCGTATGTATACAGACAATTTACTATAATTAAAAGACATCAGAAATCCACCGCAGCCCATGATCTAAAAAAGCGTGCCGCGATATCATTGAAGTCATATTATATTGTATATGTCTGTTGTCTCTTTTGTTCTCTGCAAAAATGATTTTGTTATATATTTTTCTATTTATATTATAGTACAAAATAACGTATCTGTCAATGAAAAGCAGGTGAAATTCATGAATATTTTCGATATTAAAACGAATTTATCAACAATTTGCAGACACTTATTTCGCGCGTAAAACAGCGGGAGAATATTCAATAAAAATATTACTGAAATTGTTGACAAATTAGTGAAATTATGATATACTTTGTTTATGTACATTTGACTATGGTCAAGTGGATTATGGATCAATGCGGATTTTATTTTCAAAGGGTGAAACTAATTATGACTGAGCTGGAAAGAATGGATCTGGCTGAAAGCTACATAAACAGATACTTCGAGTTTGCCGAAGGCGTTGAAGTCAGCAAGGAGAACAAAGAGTATCTAAAGATATACATCAGAGATATTTCCGAAGCAGAAAAGGAATTTGATTTCAAGGGCAAGCGGAACAAGTCTATGCTGTATATACTGGGCGGTGCGCTGATATTCGGGCTGCTGCTGCTGCTGGCTTTCCACACCGGATTTCTGTTTGCTGTACCTATCATCGGTTTTCTTATCATTGCGGTGTCGGGCTATATGCTGGTAAATAAGTACTACCTGCAAAAGCTGGCTGAGACCAAGCAGCATCAGAAGGAAGTAAACGAGGGCATAAGCGAACAGATCGAGCTGCTGGGCGGCAGGATAATCCAGCTTGAAAAGCAGAGAGACGATTATCTTACCGCACTGAGGAAGAAGATCGATTTCATGGAACTTGATCTTGATTATATGAACAATATCGGCAAGATCAAGGAGTTCCTGGTAAACGGTGAAGCCGAGACCTGTGAGGAAGCTGTGGAGATATTTGAACAGAGCCTGCTGATGCAGCAGATGACAGGTATCATGACAGCAAGTGTTCATGACAAGACTATGGATATCGAGAAGAACAAGGAGCGTTTCGGTGATCCGACCGCGCAGATAGGTTCAAAGAAGCCTGCGAAAAAAGGATTGTTCGGAAGAAAATAATTACACAGCGGGACACTGTCCCGCTTTTTTAATTCATAATTCATAATTCATAATTCATAATTGTTGGCAGGGGCGGAAGTTTGCTGTACTTAGGATAGCATGGCAAGCCGCTACAATCAAAACTAAAAAAGCATGGCAAACAGCCGAAAGCCCGAACGCCTTCTTGACCGTAGTGAACACTGCCGACACAGTCGCAGTCAGTGAGGAACGAACGAGCGAACGAAGCGTCAAGGTGGTTCCAGGCGTGAGGGTTTCGGCGCAGGGGGTATGGGGGCACATTCGACGCAGTCAATGTTGCGCCCCCATTAAGATAAGAAAGGAGTTTAAAAATGTACACGGTAAAGGACATATACGACAAGATCGAGGAACTGGCACCCTTCTGTTTGCAGGAGGGCTATGACAACAGCGGACTTTGTGTGGGGAATATGAGCCGTC
This sequence comes from uncultured Ruminococcus sp., assembly GCF_946187255.1. GTDB lineage: Bacteria > Bacillota > Clostridia > Oscillospirales > Ruminococcaceae > Hominimerdicola. The sequence goes on along the minus strand of NZ_CAMHRZ010000045.1, from coordinate 5,967 downwards.
CTGCGGACAGGATACTTATTTCCCTTGACTGCACGAAGGATGTGGCACTGGAGGCTGCCGAAAAAGGTTATCAGCTGATAGTGACACATCATCCTGTTATCTTTCGCGGGATAAAGCAGCTTGACCCCGACAGCGTTGTGGGGATACTTGCGGCAAACGGGATAAGCGTTATCTCCGCACACACAAATTTTGACAGCGCAGTGATGAACAATATCCTTTGCGAAAGGCTGGGGCTCGTACCGGCAGGATGTATAACCGAAGAGCACGGAGCCGAAACGGGCTGTATCTGCGAGCATGAGGGCATCACCGCAGAAGAGCTTGCCGAAGTATGCAGGAAAAAACTGGGTACTCCCGCAGTGAGGTACGACAAGGCGAACAGCGGGCTGCTCAAACGTATAGCGGTATGTTCGGGCAGCGGCGGCAGCTTTCTTTCGGAGGTGCTGGCAAAGGGCTGTGACGGTTACATCACGGGAGATGTCAAGCATGATGTATTCATCGATGCCTACAACGCAGGACTTACCGTGTTTGATGCGGGGCATTTCTATACGGAGGATATATTCTGCGGATATATGCTGGATATGCTGAAAAAAAATTTCCCGCAGGCGGAAGCAGCCATAGCGGACAGTTCCCGCGATGTGGTAGAATGGTACATAGGAGGATAAGGATATGTATATGAAGATACCCGAAGGAAAACAGCTAATCACACCCGATAAAGATATGACATACATGGGCAGGATAGACCTTGCCGACCCGAAGGCACCCGTGTTCTACTGGGCGGGTTCTTATGTCAGGATGCGCTTTACGGGGACTTCCGTAAGTGCTGTGATATTCAACAGGCGTTTTTTCAACAGGATGTCACTGGGCTGTGTGCTGGACGGCAGAGAGTTCAGGGTGGATTTCGGAAAGACCGATGAGAACGAAGGGGAGTATCTGCTAAAACTGGCGGACGACCTTGAAGATGGCGAGCATGATGTGATACTTTTCAAAAGGCAGGATTCTTCCCACTATTACAAATTTCTGGGATTTATTATCGATGAGGGTGCGCAGGTGCCGGATGCGCCCGCACTTCCCGCAAGGCGCATAGAATGCTTCGGTGATTCCGTTTCGGCGGGGGCTGTGGTGGAAGCAGTGAACCATACCGCAAAATGCGACCCCGACGGACACATGGGACATTACGACAACGCATGGCGCAGCTATGCTTCCATAACTGCGAGAAATCTGGGGGCACAGCTGCACGATACCGCACAGGGCGGCATAGCGATATTTGATAAGACAGGCTGGTTCCATGCGCCCAATTTTCTCGGCATGGAAACGGCTTACGACAAGCTGTGCTATTACCCCGAAGGCGAAAAGGGTTACACCGACTGGGATTTCAGCAGATACATCCCCCATGTGGTGATATTCGCGGTAGGGCAGAACGACTCTCACAACGAAGCGGAGGGCGACCCCGACATTGCCGACCCCGTATTCCGCAGGCGCTGGAAGGACGGATACAAGAAGATAATAGTATCACTGCGGGAGAAATATCCCAAAGCGAGATTTATACTTCTCCTTACTGTGCTGTGTCACGACCCCGAATGGGACAAGGCGATAGATGAGATCACGCAGGAACTTGCTGACGAAAAGATCAGCCATTTCATGTTCACCAGGACAGGCAAAGCTACTCCCGGACACCCGAGAATAAGCGAGCAGTACGAAATGGCAGAAGAGCTCACAGCCTATATCTCAAATATGGGCGACAGCGTATGGGAATAGCCCACAAAAAAAGCTATAAAAAACACACTGCAAGCCAAAAGCCACAGCCGACACAGTCGCAGTTAGGGTTTCGGCGCAGGGGGTATGGGGGCACATTCGACGCAGTCAATGTTACGCCCCCATTTAGATAATAAATTATCGTTTACAGCAATACACAGCCAAATCGGGCTTATATATATAGTATAACGACCGTTTTGGGTTAAGAATAATACTAAATAATGTCATTTTATTCGCGCTTTTCTTGTAAAAAACGCCTAAATTTTGAAAACTTGTGAAAAGCCCTTGAAAGTTCAATACGAAATGTTGTATAATACAAAAGAGTAAACTTATTGTGCAATGCACAATTATAAAATGAGGGAAAGGAGTACACGATGGATAAGGACGATGAGATCATCGGGCAGGATGAGATCAACGAGACCGAGAATACGGATACTGTTGATGATACTGCCGATATCAGCGGTACAGAAGATATCGGAAACGCCAATGACGATAACGTCAGTGATAACAGCGATATCACAGACAGCGTTGAATCGGATGATGCTGTGACCGAAGATACCGATGGTGATAATATTCCCGATGATGCTGCCGATCTCATCAGGGCAGCCGACCTTAACACGGCGGCGGCTGAGGATGATGAAGACGACGGGTACACGGATATCTCCGACGATGAGTTCGATGATGCCGAAGACACACCGTCAGAACCTCTGCCTGAGGATGATCTGAACGATGAAGAGATCATAGATGAACAGGACGCTGCTGTTCCCGCAAAGCGCAGAGTAAGATTGTTCAGACCCATACTGTTCGTTATCATCGTGTGCTTTTGTATAATCGCTGCCGCTGATATCATAGCGCAGCAGAACGAGATCGAGCAGCTTGAACAGGAAACTGTGATGATGACAGGCAAGATCGAAGAGACCAAACAGAAAAATGACGAGTACACCGCTCTGCTGGAAGCAGATGAGGACGAGTTCATGGAGAGAGTCGCTGTTGAACAGCTGGGATACTCCTATCCCAATGAAAGACGTTATTACATAGTGAACAAGTCGGAAGAATAGTGAATAAGTGAGCTGCGGCGCAGAGCCGTGAAATATTAAAGTAAGGAAGTATAGATTAAATGCAGCTTGAAGTAGGAAAGATCTATGAAGGTAAGGTAACAGGCATAACAAAGTTCGGCGCTTTCGTCGAGCTGGATAAGGACACGACGGGAATGGTACATATCTCCGAAGTGGCAAATACTTTTGTCAGTGAGATAAAGGATCATTTGCAGGAGGGACAGACTGTCAAGGTCAAGGTGCTGAGCATGGGTGAGGACGGCAAGATCTCACTTTCGATAAAGAAGGCACAGCCTGCTCCCCCGAAAAAGCAGGGTGAGCGCGGACCCCGTCAGGGCGGCGGCATGAACCGCGGCGGTGACAGAGGCGGTGCGCGTCAGGGAGGAAAGCCCGCAGGCGGTTTCAGACCCCGCCGCGATGACAGACCTCCGCAGGATTTCAGCAAAAATCCTCCCCCGATCTATGACCCGAACCAGAATTCAGGCAATGCGGATTTTGAGGATATGCTGAGTAAATTCAAGGCATCAAGCGACGAGAAATTCTCCGATCTCAAAAAGATCACCGATAACAAGAGGCGTTCGCCCTCTCGAAGAAAGTGAGCAGCTGAGTAAGTTATGGATAAGTTCAAACAGGGTTTTGTATTTTGTTTCTTCCTCATATCGGGGATCGTGCTGGGCGCATACCTTGCATATATATGCGACGGCAAGCCCTATGTAGGCTGGATGAGCTGGGGCAAGGATATGGGTGTAGAGAATTTTGCACTTGACCTTTATCTGATAAAATTTAATCTCGGACTGATGGTACACGCAACGCTCTCGCAGATCGTATCGATCTCGCTGGCACTTATATTATATGTGGCAGTCCGCAAAAAGCTATGAGAAAACTGTTAGCCTGTGCGGTCATGATATGCATAGTATGTATATCAGGCTGCGGCGAAACAGAAGACAAGGCAGGCGGTCTGCTGGTAAAGCAGGCACGCCGCGACTATGCTGCCCTTGACAGCGCCCGTGTGGTCATGACGGATATGGCAACAGGGCAGGAGGAACAGTGCTTTACGTTCAAATATGATGAGAAGGACGCGCTGATCTTTTCCTATTACGGAAAAAGCGCCAACAGCGAGTATGCGCAGTTCAACAACGGCATCGAATGCTTTACTTACGAGAACGGCGAGTACACCCATGTAACAAATGGCGATGCGGATTTTGTGAGGTACACCCGCGATATGAAACATCCGCAGGCTGATGAAGGTCTGCTGATATACACTCCGCAGAATATCACCTCCGCACAGGAGGAGACAGTGGCGGACGGCATAAAAGTCACCCATGTGTATGACCCCGCAAAGATCGGCGCAAAGGTGGAGGAAGGCGAGGTCACGGGTTTTCGCGCGGAGTATTACTTCGACGAAGACGGAGAACTGGAATATTTCACCGAGATAACCGATGCCGAAAATAACGGCGAAAAGGAGACCTACGCTTACAGGATAGATATCACCGAAAAAAACAGCGTGGATAAGGTGGAAAATACAGTCGAGCAATTTATCAAGGATAAATGACGGGCGGATCATAGTAAATGACAGATATTTCAGGACATTCAGCGCTCACAGCCACAAAAAGCGCAGCGTCTGCGGATGCCGAATGCAGAAATCGATCTGTCGTTTGCTATAATTCCGTCTGTTTTTGTAAGTGACCGCATCACAGGCACGCTTTCGGAATAAGGAGATACAGCAGTATGGTATATGAGATAGAATTACACGGGATAATGTTCTACTTCAACTGTCTTGAAAGAATGGACAGGGCGGTACAGAAACTTTTATGCTGCCTGGATGACATACCCGTTGAAAAGATAAGGGACGGATACACTTTCAGGGTCAATTTTACAAGGTATGTATTGACTAAGAACAACACGGGCTATTATGTGGCAGCCACTGATTATTCCGATCCCGACCCGATGACCGCATTCACTCTTGATCTGACTGATGCGCTGGAGATCGAGATCATGCAGTCCATGCTGTGTGATGAGTTCGGAGTGGACAGGTACGATATCAGTGATGAAACGATGGTAGGCGTATATCCCGATGCGCTGACCTCTCCTCATGTGACGATATTCAATGTCGCCATCGATGATAAAAGATGTGTGCGGGCGATAGTCAAGATAGATGAGTATGATGACAGCAGGTTGGTGGATTTTGCGGAGATAGGAGAATCTGTGTACATACCCGCAGGAAAGCTGTATAAGTACAACAAGCTGCTGGTCTACGGGCTTTCGATACCGCCCGACTATACGTTCGTGATAAAGAACAACAAGGTAGATAGTATGGTAAATGACAAAAATGAGGTCATAAAATACACATGGAGAGAGGGAATGGACTATGATCCGGACGGTTGGATGTGAGATAAACGGAATACACTATAATTACTGCTGTGATGAAAACCTGGTACCGATGTTTGAACCTGTACTCAAAGCGATAGAAAGTTTGCCTGCGGAAAAGATAGAGGACGGCATAAGGATAGAAGCGGGTTTTTCATTTTTCATACTCAGTGAAAGGGAGAACGGCTACACTCTGCTGACCCTTGACTACGATGATATCGATCCGCTGACTGCTTTTACCGAAGATCTTACGGATGCGATCATGCTGGAATGCAAGCAGGCTCTTGTACTGCAAACAGCGGGTGCATTTCCTACTAATGTAATACGGGCTAACGACGCTGTGTTCGTGGAAAAAGGCGCATTTGACAGCGAGTATATCATCATGAGGAGACAGCCTTATGATACAGGTTCCCGCTGGGAGGCTGCAAAGCTGGCTTTCAACGAGAACGGCGGTGCGGAGATAAACGATCATCCCGACTACGATATCATCACAGCCTGCGAACTGGTAAAGAAGATGTATGATATGGCAATAGTACTGGAACTTCCCGAAAATTACATGGTGACATTCAAAAACGGCAGGTTATACGAGATAATCAACGACAGGGACGAACTGATAAGGTTACAATAACAGGTCTGAAAGGAAAAGTATATGGTTATCACCTACAACGAAGAAATAAACGGTATAAGGTATACATTTTCATCAGAGGAGGAACTGCGCCCCTTTGCGGAACCTCTGCTGGAAGCGGTGGAGCACATACCGACGATGAGGTTAAAGGACGGCTTTCGCATAAGA
>NZ_CAMHRZ010000044.1 GCF_946187255.1 uncultured Ruminococcus sp. | reverse complement strand
AGCTGGGCAGCGGTCAGTTCATTCCCGGTTTTGAGGAGCAGATCGTTGGTCACAAGACAGGCGATCAGTTCGATATCGAGGTAACTTTCCCCGATGAGTATCAGGTAAAGGATCTGGCAGGTGCGCCCGCAGTATTCAAGATCAACCTGAAGAGCATCTCCAAGAAGGAGCTGCCCGAGCTGGATGATGATATGGTAAAGGATTCTACCGATTTTGAGACTGTTGACGAGTATAAGGCAGACGTAAAGGCTAAGCTGGAAGAGGCTGCTGACAAGGCTGCTGATGCTAAGGTCGAGGGTGATATCTTCGATAAGGTAGTTGAGAATATGACTGCCGAGATCCCCGATGTTATGTACGATAACAGAGTTAACGAGATGGTAGCTGAGCTGGAGCAGAGAATGGCATCACAGGGTATCTCTCTGGAGATGTATATGCAGTTCACAGGTCAGACTATCGATACCTTAAAGAGAAGCTATGCAGAGCAGGCTGAGAAGCAGGTTAAGCTGAGACTTGCACTGGAGAAGGTTGCTCAGTACGAGAACGTTGAGGTTTCCGATGAGGAGCTGGAAGAGGAGTTCAAGAGCCTGGCTGAGACTTACAGAATGGAAGTTGAGCAGGTGAAGAGCCTTATCAGAGCAGAAGATCTGAAGAAGGATCTGTCTGTTGGCAAGGCTGTTGAGATAATCAAGGATTCCGCTGTTATCAAGTAAGAAAGAAATATCGCCTGCATTCGCTGACGGTCATTGCCGTTCAGCCTTTGCGGGCGAAAACTTATATCAAAGTTTAGGAGGCATTTTTATGGCACTTGTACCTTATGTAGTAGAACAGACCAGCAGAGGAGAGCGCAGTTTCGATATATTCTCCCGTCTGCTGAATGACAGGATAATAATGCTCTGTGAAGCCATCGACGATCATGTTGCAAGTCTTGTTATTGCCCAGCTGCTTTATCTGGAGAGTCAGGATCCCGAGAAGGATATCGACCTCTATATAAACAGTCCCGGAGGTTCTGTTACAGCGGGTATGGCGATCTACGATACCATGCAGTATATCAGATGCGATGTTAATACGATATGCATCGGTATGGCTGCTTCAATGGGCGCTTTCCTGCTTTCCAGCGGTACTAAGGGCAAGAGATTCTCACTGCCCAACAGCGAAATAATGATACACCAGCCCCTTATCGGCGGCGGCGGCATCTCCGGTCAGTGTACCGATGTTAAGATACATTCCGATCATCTGGTGGCTACCAGAGAAAAGCTGAACAGGATCCTCGCTGAGAATTCAGGCAAGAGCATCGAGCAGATAGCCATAGATACCGAGCGTGATAACTATCTCACCGCACAGGAGGCTATGGAGTATGGTCTTATTGACAAGGTAATTACTAAAAGGTAGGTTGTGATCTGAATGGCAAATGATACACTTAAAAGGTGTCTTTTCTGCGGAAAGACCGAAAATAAGGTCAGAAATATGTTTTCTGCCGGAAATTACCATATATGTGATGAATGCGTACTGTTCTGTTATGATATACTGGAAGAACAGGGCGCAGTAGGTCCCCGTGCAAAGGTTGCCGAAAAGCAGCCCAAGAAGGGAAAACTGAACGATAACGGCATCACTCTCAAAAAGCCCTCCGAGATCAAGAAGGTGCTGGATGAATATGTTATCGGTCAGGACGAAGCTAAGATCGCTTTGTCGGTCGCAGTATACAATCACTATAAGCGTATCATGACACTTGATGACGCTTATGATGATGTTGAGATACAGAAGAGCAATGTGCTGCTGCTGGGTCCCACAGGTACAGGCAAGACCCTGCTGGCACAGACGCTGGCAAGATTGCTCAACGTTCCGTTTGCGATTGCTGACGCTACTACGCTTACCGAAGCGGGCTATGTGGGCGACGACGTTGAAAACGTGCTCACTAGGCTGATACAGGCTGCGAATTATAATGTTGAGGAAGCATCTCACGGTATTATTTATATCGATGAGATCGACAAGATCGCCAGAAAGTCCGAGAACACCTCTATCACAAGAGATGTCAGCGGTGAAGGCGTTCAGCAGGCACTGTTGAAGATCGTTGAGGGTACAGTATCCAACGTGCCTCCTCAGGGCGGCAGAAAGCACCCTCATCAGGAGTTTATCCAGATCGACACCAAGAATATACTGTTTATATGCGGCGGTGCATTTGACGGTCTGGAGGCTGTCATAAAGAAGCGTACCGATTCGTCGTCAATGGGATTCGGCGGTACTGTAAAGGATAAGTCCTCCGATTTCAATATACTGAAAAAGGTGGTTCCCCACGATCTTGTCAAGTTCGGTATAGTTCCCGAGCTGGTAGGTCGTCTGCCTGTAATAACAGTGCTGGATGAGCTTGACGAAGCCGCACTGTGCAGGATCCTCACCGAGCCTAAGAATTCGCTCATCAAGCAGTACACTAAACTGTTTGAGCTGGATAATATCGACTTTGAGGTAACTCCCGAAGCGCTCACCGAGATCGCAAAGGTGACTATCGAGCAGAAAACAGGCGCAAGAGGTCTGAGATCAGTTGTGGAAAGGATACTCACCAGACTGATGTTTGAGGCTCCCTCCGATGATACCATCACAGGTATCAAGATCACCGCAGAATGTGTTCGCGACGGTGCAGAGCCCGAGATAATCAGGCGCCAGGACAAGGACGCTGTATAAAAATCATTCCCGAAAGCACTATGCTTTCGGGATTTTTTATCTCCTTATTCAGAGATAAGGTATCGTAAATGATAAAACAGAAAACGCCGCTGCACGATAGTGTGCTGCGGCGTTTGCCTGATTCTATAACTTCACAGTAAGCCTTGTTAATCCTCGTTGTTTCTGTTGCATATAGCTCTTATTACTTTCAGATAGTCATCCGTCTTCCTTACGGAGTAAGTCAGGTGTCCCTCACCTTTAAGCGTCTTGAAATTGGCTGAGGGATAAGCATCGATAAGGTGCTTGAAACAGGACTTGAAGTTCTTCTCATCGGATGCATAAACAAAGAATATGTTCTCCTGGACCTCATCGGGCAGGGGAGGGAAGTTGAAGGTATATCTTGCCTCTGTTTCGTTCTTGATGCTGCTGTCGGTGATGACAGGCGCAGTCTTGACCATTGACTCGATAACGGGACGCATAGTCTCGGTCTCATCCTTTTTGAACTGATCGACGCTCTTCCAGTTAACGACTTCGTCAACGCTCTGGGTCTTCATCTTGTTCATCATGGACTTGTGCTTGAAGTTCATGATAGCCTTGTACAGCTTGGGCTGTTTCAGGAAAGTACCGCCGTCAAAGAATGCGGATTCAATGGTTATACGCTGTTTAAGGGACTGGGAGATAAGTTCCATACCGATCTCAGCGCCCATTGCCTGACCATAGATAAGACATACATCGGAAATGCCGTTTTCTTTAAGGAAATCAACGATCTCCTTAGCCTCCGTGTTGCTGGTAGTGAAATCACTGCTGCCCTCATAGTGGCCGTTGTACTCGGGAACTATAACAAAATAGTCACTATTCAGTTCTTCATATAAATACGAAAGAGATTCCGCTGAGCAGAAAGAGCTGGTCAGCATTATTATTATAGGGTTATTTCTGCTGCCATAAGTATTAAATCTCATAACTATTCTCCTTTTTATTATAGTATAATCTTTTAGCTTATTTATATGTTCTAAAAAGTTAGATAATTTCCATGTATACCTTGTGTATATTATACCATATAAGGAAGGATTAGTCAATCACTAAATTAAAATTATATCGTTTTATACAAATTTCTTTTACATTTTTGGACATTGCGGATAAAGCCCGTATCAGCGCCGTATCACGAGGTTTTCCGCTGATGCTGACTGACATATTTCTTTAATCTTTTAATATATTTTGACAAAGTTTTCATAATAAAAAGCCACAGGCTCAGCACCTGCGGCTTTTTATTGAAAGTACGATCTTTGACCGATCAATTTACAGCGAGTTCAGTTTCTTCTGCAATTCGATCATGTGATTTCTGCAGGCAGTGATTTCGCCGGTGTACTTGTTGAACCACTCAACGTCGTTCTCATCAGGCTCTTCCTGCAGGAGAACTGCCTGTACCAGCGCCGACTGGGATCTCGAACGCTTTCTTTCGATCTCCTCTATGGTCTGCTTGCAGATCTTGATCTCACGCTTCAGTTTCCTCTTTTCATTCATGTCATCACCCCGTTAGTTTCCTAATTTGTCTACCGATTCAACAACAGCTTCTGCTTCCTCATAGCCCTTATCAAGATTAGCATTGATATCATCGATCGCCTGTTTCAGTTCAGTCATTTTGTCTGACATCTGTTCGGGATATTTTATCAGGCAGGTGTTGACCTCATTGATAACGATCTGTTCCCTTGAGAACCCGTCGATCAGAAAAGCGTATGAAGATGCACAAGTCAGGTAACTGCTGATCCTTCTGTATCTCAGATCAAGGTCACCCTTGTTCTCGATAAACGACTCCATTTCCTTACTGGCGTGTTCCAGCTCAGTGCTGTATTGTTTTCGGTATGTTTCCTGGACTCTCCTGGTCTCGTCAACGTAAAGTCCTATAAATACCAGCAGTGCGATAAGTGTGACCAACCATAGGATGAGCGCACTAATCATCCGTCGTTTCATTATCTTCTCTTGGTTCATCTACACTCACCTCAACTTCAGGCTGGTAGTCTTCCATTGCCAGCCTTTGTTTTTCAAGCTCTATCGCTTCACGGATAAGCTCCTGTTTGCGTTTTTCAGCTTCCTGCTGTTTCCTGCCCTGAAGCTGTTTGCCTATCTTGGCGATGCTGCGCAGTTCGTATATACATACCACAAATATAGGTATTATGCCGAAGATCATAAGCAGCTTTCTCGGGCTTGCAAAGGAGTTGACCCATATAAAGAATCTTGCTTTGCCCGTGTATTTTCCGACTATCTGGTCGGGTCTTACGGAAAGCGTATCGCTGATATCGTTGGCATCGCCCTTTGTCACATAGGTGCCGTCCTCGTTTATCTCAACGATACGGTGAGTTACCAGCATTCCCATGATATCGGACTGCTCCGAATAGAAGGCGATGATGTCGTTCTCTTTCAGCTCGTTAGCCGAAGTCTTTTCAACGATTATGTAATCACCGACGTGTATCGAGGGCTCCATGCTTCCCGTGATGACTTTGAGCACGCTCTTGCCGAATACATTGACTACCTTGTTCCTTGCTGTGCATATCATCACATAGCCTGTAAAGAGTATGGCAGCTATCAGCAGTATCGTAGTTATCACATTCGCTATCCTGCTTACGCTGCTGTCCTCATCCTTAGGCGTGATCTCGGTGCCTTCTTCGTTGTTCAGCTTTGCCAGCAGAGCCTTTTCCTGTTCAATACGCTTGTTCCTGTGATTTTCATCATAGGCGCGTTTCTGTTCCTCGATATACCTGTTCAGCTTCTCAAATACAGATACATGGTACTCCTTGTACAGACGCTTCATCTCATCATCGATAGCCTTCTGTTCTTCGGGAGTCCTGTTGGGAGGAACATATACAGGCTTGGGCTTGCCCTTCATTTCAAGGCGCTTGCGCTTCTTGAACTTGCGGTCAGCCAGCATTCGCATAAAGCGGTACTTGAAGGTCTGAGCATACTTCTTGTAGTATGCCTCCATCTCGTTGTGCTTTGCCAGCTCCTCTTCCTTCTGACGCTGCTTCTCCGCTTTTTCAGCCAGCAGCTTTTCATACAGCGGGTTATCCGAGAACTTCGGGATTATACCGAACCAGATAGCCAGGATATACCGTATAAATCGCGGTATAGCGTATATGGGATTTTTGGAATACTCTTTGTATATCGTCTTGAAGGGCTTGTTCTCGAAGTACTCTCTTTCGGCTTTCAGGCGCTGAGCACGTTCTGCTTCGCGGCGTTCCTTCTCACTTCGCTGCTGTTCCAGCTTGAGCCTTGCAGCCACAGCTCTGGGATCCTCGAATTCGGTCTCGGTCTCATCACCGGGATTTTCTTCCATCGCAGCTTTGACCTGCTCGATCTCCTCTTCTGTGACTTCATCATAAGCCTGTTTTTCAAGCTCTTCTTCGGAAGGCTCGCTGTTGATATAATCTTCATCCAGCCCCTCAGCCTCACCCAGCTCGTTACGCATCTTGCTCTTGTTGAGGTTGACTCTCTCTCGTTCGGCAGCGGCACGTTCTTCTTCCTCACGCCGCAGTTTTGCTTCCTCTTCGCGGCGATGGATCTCTTCGAGCCTTGCAAGGCGTTCTTCTTCCTCTGCCTGCCGACGGCGTTCTTCTTCTTCCTGCTCTTTGCGCTTCTGCTCCAGCATCTCGCGGATCTTCTGATCTTCCTCTTCGCGCTTTCGCTGGATCTTTTCGAGTTCCTCCTGCCTTGCAGCTTCGATACGCCGTTGCTCTTCCTGGCGCTTTTCTTCTTCCATGCGCTGCTGGCGGGCTTTGATGCGCTCTTCCTCGCACTTGACGATGAATGCTTTTTCTATTTCAATAACAGTATTTACCTGATCGAATACAAGGCTTATATCCTGCGGCAGGTCGCTTTTCAGCTTGAAATCGCCTTCTTCTGCGATATAGCCCGCAACGCCTTCTGCCAGCACACTGTAATCACCCGATATCTCAGGGCTGAACCGCTTGACTATCTTCGGTGTGACCCATCTGTGTTTCTTCGTTTTCAGCGCTTCGGGGGGCGAAGTCTTGCATTTTTCACCGGTATAGGATCTGAACAGCAGCATATTCAGGATGACCAGCTTGTAGAAATCCTCGATATACTCGTCTTCTGGACGCACTGCCGTATCTTCGATATTGATGGCATAGCCCACCTTTTCGTATCCGACGATATACTGCCAGAGCGTCAGACAGGCTTTCAGATCAACGTTTTTCATAATGGCGTTCGTTCGCATGATAGGAGGACGAACATAGGCATTTCCCAGAGTCTGACACAGCTCCGAGCCTTTATAGCCCTCAATGGCTTTTTTCAGCTTTTCTACTCTCTGCCAGACGGTAAAGCCGCTCTTGTTGTATGTGTCAAGGCTGGAGGTGGATTCCATCTTTACTTCCACCTTTATCCTGCCGCCCGCACCGTCGTCTATGGAGGTGTCGTAACCCAGTGTGAAGACTTCTTCATCCCTCGCCACCTGTGCCAGCTTTTCATATCTTGTGTTAATGAATACATAAAGCCTGTCCACCAGTGTATTGACGAATTTGTTCTCATAAGTCATAAGGCTCTCTTCCTTATGCACGTTGAGCACTTTTGACGGCGTTATCTTGCCCGACTTCTGGTCATAACTCTGTATAAGGTCAGTATGCTGAGCAAGATGCTTCACCGACTCCACCGTTATCTTCTTTGAAAGGGCGATAGGTACTATCTCCTCTACGTCCTCAATGGTACGTCGGGGATTCCTTAGCACGTTATCTATATGTACAAGTCCGTTCTCGATAGCTTCGACCCAGCTAACATCGATCGCTTTTGCCATGAGTTTTCTGTTCATCGCAAAGGTGTTTTTGCTTGAATGAAGCAGTTCATCCAGCGATCCGAAAAGCTCGTCATCATCGAAAAGTTCTGTTGAGTCTTTAAATTCCTCATACCATTTGCCGTACAAGCTATCCAATCGCCTCACCTGCCTTTACATGATAGTAACAGATATGTGTATAACAGCCCGGGGTATGCTGTCAGAACAGTTTTTGCAGTCTTTCAAGATATTCGATAGATTCCTTCATCTTGTTTTTTCCGAATGATTTGTTCATATATACGACCAGTTCTCTCAGCTCATCTCTCAGCATCGCAAGGTTCAAAGACTCAAACTTTCTGAATATCTTGGTCGCCAGAACATAGTCAACGCCCTCCAGCTCTTCACCGCCGCAGGCAACGTATACAGGTACGAACAGACCCATCTGCTTCAGGATACGGTTACCGAAAGCCACACGCAGCTTCTCTATTACCCACAGGTCAAGCTGCTGTATCTTCTTCAATGTTTCCTGGGAAATGGGATACTTGTCAAAGGCTTCTTTGAACAGTCTGTCCAGATGATCGAAGCCCAGGTCGATAGGTGCCGTGTCGGGTGCGTCAAAAGCGATACCCTTTGCATCCAGGTTTATGGGCTGAGCACGGTCGTATACCTTATCTGAGATAGCGTATGTGGAGTCGTCGTTATTCGCAGTACCTATGTACCATACGTTCTGTGGTATCCTCAGCTTGCCTCTGTCCAGCTTCTCGGGGTCGGTGCTCCATACATTGGGCACCAGATCCAGCTCCCACTCGTCAGCGTTGGGCATTTCGAGTATGGACAGCATCTCCGCGAAGTAATACTCCACACGGGCGATGTTCATCTCATCGAGGAGCACAAGGTTTATATCGTTGTTATAGCTTGAGGAGTATATCCTTTTCAGGACTTCCGTCTCGTTGAAGTTCTTTGTGAATTCGTTGAAGTAGCCGAACAGCTCCGTTCTGTCACGCCATGAGGGCTGTACTGATGCTATGGTGGTATCATGCTGTAAAAACTTTCCGAAGGAGTAGGGCAGTGAAGTCTTACCTGTACCGGAGATACCCTGCAGGATTATCAGCTTTGTGGAAGCCATACCCGCAATGAACAGCCTGATGGTCTTGGGTTCATAGAACAGGTGCATCCTTGAACAAGCAAAATTCCTGTAAGTGTCGCAAAGTCCTTCCAGTGTGATCTCGTTGTTGTACTCGGGGGGAGTGTAGCTCCTGTAAAAGCTGTCCACTTCCATGAGCTTTGAAAATCTTCTGTCCGAAGTCTGAACAACGCCGTCCTCCGCCATTTCGGGGGCAGCGGCAGTATCCGCACCGTCAGTGGCAGTTCCCGAAACAGCAAGGCTCGTACCATCCGCCAGCGAAAGGGCACCCGAAGTGGGGATACCCATCTGTGCCACCTTCATAGCCATGATCTCGTCCTTTTCCTTGGTCATTTTCAGGACTTTCCTCTGGAGATCGGCTATCTCCTCCAGCAGATCCTCATTGCTGACGATGGAATGTCTGAACCTGATGTATTTGCGCGTCGCAAATACTATCATGAGTGCGATAAGGACATATACCGCGATGACCAGGATTATGGCGAGTATAGCCAGCACCCATCCGCCCGCTCCGAAATCGGTGGAATAAGTCTTGAATATGGATATATAATTTTTGATATTGAATATCTGTTTAAGACCTTTCCAGAGCCCGCCGAAGATCATGCCAAAGCCCTTCAGCATCTCGGAAATAAATACAAAAAACCATTTAAGAAATCCGTTCATAGAATACTCCTATTCTCGGATCGGACAGCTTATCCCTCGTTTCCGCTGCCTGCGTCCGCATTTTTCTGTGAGGCAAGGTATTCCTCGATCGCACGTTTCTTGATCTCTTCCTCGTCTTCCTCCGAAAGAGTGGGTTTCTTTACCTCGATCAGTGTTACGATGAACTTGTAAAGCTCAACAAGGAAGAATACAGCCATAGGGATAACGATGCAGATGAAAAATCCTGTTTTTGTTCTCAGGAAGCTCATGATCCTGCCGAAGCCCGTCAGCTTGACATTAGTCCACTTGCCGATGATATCGCCGTTGTATACGGGGATGGTATCATCGAGGGAGTTGTTGTCGCCTCGTGTGATGAAGCTGATGCTGTTTTCAGCATTGTTTATCTCCACGATACGGTGGGTATTCTTTACTTTCTGACCGTCGATTATAGTCCAGAAGGTGATGACATCGCCCTTCTGCAGTGAGTAGACATCGTCGATCTCCTTGCATATTATCAGGTCATCCTTTGCGAATGTGGGCTTCATCGAGTCCGACTCGACTGTCATGGGTATAAAGCCCAGGAGGTTTGCGATACCGTTGTTCCTGCCCGATGAGAACACCAGTATAGTTACCAGCAGTGCGAGGATCAGGATGATCCATACAAGTACATTTGCAGTGATTTTCAAAACTTTTTTCATGATATTGTTACTCCTAACTTTTTAAGTTGTTTCAACTATCTTAAAATCCATACCTAATTTCAGCGTGCCGCCGATAAGCTCATCGGTACAGTCGGGGTCATTGCCCTCCAGCCAGATGACAACGGTGTATTTATCCTTTGCCTGCGGCTTGAATCCGGTCTTTCGTGTGTTCATCACCACTGTGGAGGAAGTGAACTCGCTGTCGCAGTCACTTTCCTTGCCGGTGCCGTTGGATTTTGTCTTGCCGTAGATGGTTTTTTCACCGTTTATGTATAAAGCCACACGCACAGCCTCATCGACGCTGTTTGTGACGTTCTCTATCGTCATCTCACCGTCATAGCTTATCGTATCATCGCCTGCGTTTATAAGATAAAAGGTATAGGCGATGTAGCTTTCACCGTTGTGGCTCCCGTTTATCATGTCAATGTTTTCAGGCAGGTCGCTGCCGCTTATGTTTGTCATGTCATAAACGATATCCGCATTCAGCACGGAATTTGTCTTGTTGAAATCCGGCTCTTCCGACAGGGTCAGTCCCTGTCTCATCATATCGTATTTATTGATCTTCACCGTAAAGCTGCCATACTTGTCATAGAAGTATGAGATCGCATAAGCTATCGCGATCACCGCTACAAGAATTATCACCAAAAGCCCCAGTATACGCATTACGATGACATGACGCTTGGTCTCTTTGGCGGTCCGCCTCAGTTGGAGAACATCTATTACTTTCGTCTCTGCCAAATCGATTTCCCCTTTTCATGATTATCTGTGTCCTGCCTTACATTATATAATGTAAAGCATATCCGCTTGTCAAACAGCCCGTTCAATCTTCGGTGCTTTTTCTTCGTATGAACCGTTCGGCGGCGTATTTCCCCGCCAGCGAGCCCGCACAATACTGACACTCGAACCCGTAGAGCGTCTCCGCCTGTAGCACGTTGGTTATACCGTCCGCGATAGGCTCCGCGCCCAGATCCGAAACGAAATCTATCAGCGATTTCACCGCACTTTCCGAGCGGGTGTCCTTGCCCAGATACTGAGTTATCTCAGGGCTGAGCATCACAAAATCCACCTCATAGTCCGCCAGCTTCATTATCGGGCTGCTGATGTTGCCAAAATCCGTCAGCATGAAGTGGAACCCTCTGTTCCTCAGCTTTCTGATATTCTCAGCCACAACGGGCTCATTCTCTTCAAACAGCTTTTCCGAAAGCGCGAAGCACAGCTGAGTCGTCCGCACTTCAAGCTTTTCACTGAGATCGCAGAGCGATGCTTCGATACCTGCATTACGCAGGTACTTTGCCGGCATATATACCGACAGCCAGTTGAACATGAGTTCACGCTGATTGAAAAGGTTTATCGCCTGCATCGCCTGAAATACTTCCAGCTCAAACAGGCTGATGCACTGCTGGGTTATCTCGGAAACATCTCTGAAGTTTTCGGGCATCAGTACCCCCAGTCCCGGGGTGTTCAGCCTTGTCTGCGACTGATAGAATGCGGTACTGCCTGCGGAGATATTGCGAATGACTCTGTAATAAAGTTCTACTGCTCGCATACCGCCGACAGTTGTCTGATCTTTATTGCTCATTATCCGCCCTCCTTTTGCAGATATTTATTCTAGTTTATTATACAACATTTTGTTATTAATGTCAATCGAAATTGGACAAATTTTATATATTTAATTAATTCCACAAAAAACGAACGAGTTCATTGTTTGTCTATAACATAATTTGACTGTTTTTGGATGATTTTTCATTGCCTGATTCTGTAAATAAGAAATTTTGTTTGCATTATTTGCCTGTGAACTGAATTTTTTTATAAAACGAATTTGTTTTTGTGCGTATATCATTGACAATGTCGTTACATTCTGCTAAAATAATAGTTATAGAAACACATAGTGTTTATAATGATGATCTGGGGATGTATTATATGAAAGACAAAAGCACATACAGGTACGGACTTTTTGTTGCGATATGTATACTTCTTGGTGTCGGAGGCCGTCAGCTTTCGGAGCAATTCAAGCTGCCCTTCTGGCTTGACAGTTTCGGGGCGGCATTCTGTGCCAATGCCATGGGTCCTGTATGCGGCTCTGTGGTCAGTCTTGCGACGCATATCATAAGCGGTATGTTTGACAACAGGGCTTATATATACGGTCTGGTAAATATCGTTATCGCTGTGGTCATAGGCATAATGGCACGCAAAAAGCATTTTGATACCCTGTTCGGCACCATGACCGCAGGCGTGCTTGCGACACTGGCGGCGTTGGTTGTATCCGTTCCCCTTAATGTCATTTTCCACGACGGCTATACCAATAATATCTGGGGCGACAGCGTTATCGGTTTTCTCAGCGAGCGCGGATTCAAAAGATGGTTCTGCATCATCGCGGGTGAGTTCTATGTGGATTTCCTCGACAAGATGCTGACGGTGTTCACCCTTTACGCTTCCAAACGCTTTTGCAGGTATATCAAAAACAAACGCGGTGCTCACAAAAATGAACACGCGGCGGTGTCTATGCTGATAGTTGCTGCTCTGCTGTGCGGCACCATCGGGCAGATACCCGTTTCGGCGGAACAGGCAGTGAAAGAGGAGTATAATGTATACAGCGACTATGTCCATACATTATACAGCAGTGACAACGGTCTTCCCTGCGGCGAGTCCAATGATGTGGCGCAGACCAATGACGGCATCCTGTGGATAGGCACCTACGCGGGTCTTTACCGCTATAACGGCAGCGAGTTCAGGTGGATGAATGAATTTGACTCTGTAAGGAACGTCAACTGCCTTTATGTGGATGCAGAAAGCAGGATGTGGATAGGCACCAACGACAACGGTCTGTCTATATGTATAAATGAGAACATCTCCAATGTGATAGACAAGACTTCGGGTCTGCCTTCGGATTCCGTAAGGTGCATAACACAGGCTTCCGACGGCAGTTACTATATCGGCACCACCGAAAGTATGGCTGTCATAACTCTCAGCAACGGTCTGAAGATACAGAACGTTCTTCCGCAGATCAATTTTGCGGTATCGGTAACAGCAAACGATAACGGTTATGCGGCAGCAGTAAACTCAGAGGGAAAGCTGTTCCTGCTTTCGGGTTCGGAGATAGCCGATAAAAAGACTCTCACCGCAACGACTGCCATCGTCGGCAAGGAAGAAGCCTTCAAATGCTGTGAATTCGGCAGGGACGGTCTGCTGTATGCGGGCACATCGGGCAGCAGGATAATCGTATACGATGTTTCGGAGGGCAGTCTTGAAAAGAAGAAGACCATCTCCTGCAAAGAACTTCAAAGCGTACAGTCCATCCTGTTCGGTGATGACGGAAGGGCATTCGTTTGTGCGGACGGCGGTGCGGGCTATTTTGACGACGATCATGTATTCCACCCCATCAATCTCGGCAGCTTCAACAATTCCATCGATAACTGCGAGATAGACTATCAGGGCAATCTGTGGTTCACTTCCTCGCGTCTGGGTCTGCTGCGCCTGTCAGAGTCTCCGTTCACCGACCTTTATCGTGAATACGGTCTGGAGAACAAGGTGGTCAACACCGTTGAGGAGTGGAACGGCAGCCTGTACTTCGGCACCGACAACGGTCTCGATATAGGAGATATAAGAACCTCGAAGCAGGTGAAGAACGACCTGACGGAGATGCTTGACGGCATTCGCATCCGCTGCATAAAAAAAGACAGCAGCAACGACCTGTGGCTGTGTACCTACGGCAAGGGTCTCGTCAGAGTCACTGCCGATGGCGATATAGTTACATATAACAGCACTATGGGCTTTTTCGGCAACCGTGCAAGGGTGGCGATGGAAATGCGCGATGGCACGCTGGCAGTGGCAGGCGATACGGGAATGTCATTCATAAGTGACGGCAAGATAAGCAAGACCATAATGTACGGTGACGGGCTTACCAATGCGGTGATACTCAGTCTGCTGGAAGCGGAGGACGGCGTACTGCTGGCAGGCACCGACGGTGACGGCATAGCGATAATCCGCGACGGTCAGGTGGTGAGGATGCTCACCCGCTTTGACGGGCTGTCATCGGGCGTTATACTGCGAATGGCACTGTCGCAGGACGGAAAGTCGGTATATATCGTTACCAGCAACGGTATGTGCATCATGGACGGGGACTACAATATAAGTCGTGTGACCAATTTTCCCTACTCCAATAACTATGATGTATGGCCTGACAGCAATGGCGACCTGTTCGTGATGAGCAGTGCGGGCATATACGTCCTCAAAGAGAAGGAGGTGCTGGAAAATTCTGAGAATATGCACTACGAGCTCCTTGATGCGAAGAAGGGTCTGATAGCGTCGCTGACTGCCAATTCATGGAATTGCTGTGATGATAAGGGCAGGCTGTACGTTTGCAGCGATGTGGGCGTATTCAGCCTTGATATGAGCAAGTATTCTTCCAAGCGGCGTTCCTACAGAGTAATGATGAACTCTGTCAAGCTGGACGGAGTGACATATCCCGCCCAGAGAGGCGAACTGCTGACCATACCTCGCGGCACTGCGAGGATGGAGCTTTTCCCCGAAGTGATAAACTATACCACTGAGGATCCTTATGTCAGCTTTTTCCTGGAAGGCTTTGACAGCAAGCCGACAGTGCTCCCTCAGAGCGAACTGACTGCCGTGAATTATACAAATCTGCCATCGGGACATTATGTGTTCCGCCTTTCGGTGCTTGACGGCGAGGACAGGACGGTGCTGGAGGAAAGGACATACAATATCTACAAAGAGATGGAGCTTTACGACCATCCCTGGTTCATCGTGTATATGCTCTTTGTGGCGATGCTGATGGTGGCTTGGCTCACCTGGTTCATCGTAAGGACGCAGGTCCAGCACATCATCAATATCCAGCAGAAACAGCTGGAACTTGCGGAAAAACAGGTACAGATGGGCAACCAGACCATACTTGCCATTGCAAGGACAGTGGATGCAAAGGACGAAAACACCAGCCAGCACAGCCAGCGTGTTTCGGATTACTCGGTAATGATCGGCAAGGAACTGGGATTTGACGATAAGGAATGCGAGAACCTGCGTAAAGCGGCGCTCCTGCATGATATAGGAAAGATAGGCATCCCCGACCGAATACTCAACAAGCCCGCAAGGCTGGACGATGATGAGTACAAGATCATGAAGACCCATGTTATCCGCGGTTCGGAGATACTGAAGGACTTCACGCTTGTGGATAATATAATCGACGGCGCACTGTATCACCATGAGAAATACGACGGCACAGGCTATGCACACGGTCTGAAAGGGGAGGATATCCCGATATACGGCAGGATAATCGGTGTAGCCGATGCCTTTGACGCAATGACTGCCAACCGTGTTTACCGCAAAAAGCTGGATTTCGATTTCGTGATAAACGAGATAGAACGCTGCAAGGGCACCCAGTTCGATCCCAAGATAGCCGATATCATGCTGAAACTTGTAAGAGATGGCAGGATAGATATCGAAGCCATTTACGGCAAGCTGCCGACCGAAGATGACGATAACAAGGAAAAGACGGTCGCGCAGGCGGAGAAAGCTGAGGTGAAGAACTGATGAAGGATATGAAAAAGCTGTATCTCATCACAGTGGTAACATCCCTGCTGATGGTGGCAGTGTTCGCAGGTGCGAGGTATATAAGCAGCATCAATTCAAAAAGCAAGGATATGATAAGAGTCGGATTTGTGTACGACAGCGATGAGAGCACGCCCTATACCGCGAATTTTATCAAGGCACAGAAGGAACTGGAAAGAAAACTCGGTGATAAAGTCGAGATATATGTACAGAATAATGTACAGTATGCCGACGGCTGTGAAAACTCCATCGAAACGCTGGTAGGTCTTGGCTGTGATGTGATATTCACAACCAGCGGCGGCTACGGCGAGACTGCAAAACGCTTTGCGGGCGAGCATCCCGAGATACAGTTCTGTCAGGCGACCTGTTCAAACGCAAACGAAGACCCTGTGTACGATAACTATCATACCTTCATGGGGGAGATATACCAGGGACGATACATCTCGGGCGTAGTTGCGGGCATGAAGCTGAATGAGATGATCGAAAATGGTGAGATAACCAAAGATGAAGCAAAGGTGGGCTATGTTGCAGCCTATTCCTGCGATGAAGTCATCTCGGGCTATACAGCATTTTTCCTGGGCGTCAGGGAGATAGTCCCCGAAGCTGTGATGGAGGTAAGGTACACAGAGACATGGTCGAATTACGCTGTTGAAAAGAAAACTGCCGAGGAGCTTATCAAAGACGGCTGTGTGATAATATCCCAGCATTCGGATACCACAGGCCCCGCAGTGGCTTGTGAGGAGATGTATCCAAAGAAAAGGGTATACCATGTAGGCTATAACCAGAGCATGATCGATGTGGCACCCACTTCTTCCATGATAAGTTCAAGGATCAACTGGTCGCCTTACGTCATCGGAGTGTGCGAGGCTCTCCTTGATGGAAAGGATATCGAGGACAGGGTAGAGGGCAATGTACACGGAAATGATATAGGTGCGGGCTTTGAAAAAGGCTGGATAGAGATGCTGGAGCTCAACGAGCTCATCGCAGCGGATGGCAGCGAGGAAAAGATCGAGCAGCTGGAAAAGGAATTCAAAAAGGGCAAGAACGACGTATTCAAAGGCGATTATATCGGTGTTGACCCCGATGATCCTGCCAATACCTGCGATCTCAGCAAGGGATATATCGAGAACGAGTATTCCTCGGCACCTACCTTCGGCTATGTGCTCAAAGATGTCATCATTATAAAATAGACTTGCTCAAAATACAGCAGCTATCACAAAAACTGAACAAAAGCAACAAAAAATGTCAATAAATTGTTGGACAAAGATTGATAAGCGTGGTATTATATATAGTAATAGAACTATTATCTTCGGAGGTGAGTAATTGAATGATCAATTCTCTGAAGACAGTTGCTGTCTTTGGCTGTTCATTTACCAGCAGATACAGACAGCATCTGTGCAGAAATTTCAACACAGCAGCCGAGGAACTGGGAATAAACCTTGTTTATTTCAACTCCCTCGGAAAGATCGGCAACAAGGATGCACAATACGGTGACTGCGAGTTCGACCTGATCGAAATGGTCGGGCTGGATGACTTCGACGGCGTGATATTTGACGGCGAGGGCTATAATGTGGAGGGCATGGCGGATAAGGTCATCGAAAAGCTGAGGACGCTGAAATGCCCTGTAGTATCCGTGAGCAGCCATGTGGACGGGCTGTATAATATCGAATTTGTGGATTCCGAAGGTGTAAGGACGCTGACTGAGCATTTCCTTGATGTACACGGATTTACCCGTATAGGCTTTATGTCAGGTTATCTTTCACATCCCGATGCGCAGCTGAGACTCAAAGAGTTCCGCAGTGTGATGAAGTCCAGAGGCTTGCCCGAGGACGGCGCGGGTATGTTTGAGGGCGATTTCTGGTTCCATAAGGGCGAAGAGGCGGCGGAGTTTTTCCTATCCCGCCCCGAAAGACCCCAGGCGGTGGTATGTGCCAACGACTATATGGCTATCT
>NZ_CAMHRZ010000043.1 GCF_946187255.1 uncultured Ruminococcus sp. | reverse complement strand
GCTAAGTTTTCTTTGAATATGCATATTTTATACATTCCAAGTTCACTTTTATGTAGGATAATACAGAGTATATGTGTGTCTGTTTTTTTTTGAACAGGTACGGGGTATATCACAATAAGGAATACTATAATACGGAGTAATATGAAAGGAGCCTTTTATGGTTGAAGTTAAGAACCTGACAAAGCACTATGGAAAAGTTACGGCTGTCCATGATATCAGCTTTGAGATCAGGGATAATGAGATCCTGGGATTTCTCGGACCTAACGGTGCGGGCAAATCCACTACGATGAACATCATCGCAGGCTATCTGCCGACCTCTGAGGGTACAGTTACTGTCTGCGGACACGATATCAAGGAGGATGCGAGAGCTGCGAAGCGCTGCATCGGTTATCTCCCCGAGATACCGCCCCTTTATCCCGATATGCGCGTTGAGGAGTATCTGCTCTACTGTGCGGGCATCAAGGGCGTAAACAGGGGCAAAAGGAAAAAAGAGGTAGAGAAGGCTATGAAGCGTCTGGCGCTGACAGATATGCGCCGCAGGCTGATCTCCAATCTTTCAAAGGGTTACAAGCAGCGTGTAGGTCTGGCACAGGCAATCATCGGTGATCCCGACCTGCTGATACTGGACGAGCCCACTGTTGGTCTCGACCCTACACAGGTATCCGAGCTGCGCAGTTTCATCCGTGAACTTGGCAAGGATCATTCCGTGATACTTTCCTCCCACATACTGGGTGAGATAAGCGCTGTGTGCAACCGTGTAGTCATCATTAATAAAGGAGAGCTGTGCGCTATCGACACCATCGAGAACCTGGAGCGCAGGATGAGCGGCTCCTCCGTACTCAATGTTACGATACAGGGCGACCAGATCACTGCTGAGCTGGCACTGGGTGAGATCGAGGGCATCGATGAGATCGTCGAATGTACCGAGACTGATGAGAATACCTGGCTGTACAAGATACGCCTGAAGGATGAGAAGGTACGTCAGCAGATCACCTCTGCACTGGTTGAAAACAAGGTCAATATCATCGAGATGTCTATGGAGAAGGCTGATCTTGAACAGATATTCCTTGAACTCACAGGCAAAAAGAGCAAACGTTCGAGTCCTGCGGATAACTAAGTAAAGGAGTGTGCAAAAATGTTTTCTTTATATAAAAAGGAGATCCAGTCGTTCTTTTACTCGCCGTTCGCTTATGTGCTTTCGGCACTGTTCATGCTGATCTTCGGTTTTGCTTTCGTGAACAGGATAGCGAGTATGCAGACCAGCGTATTCCAGTTCTCCTTTCCCGATATGTTCTATAACAATTTCTTCTATTTCATATTTATCATACCGCTTCTGACGATGCGTTCCTTTGCGGATGAAAGGCGCGGCGGCACAGAGGTTCAGCTGCTTACCAGCCCTCTTACCATCACGCAGATCGTCCTGGCGAAGTATTTTGCGATAGTGACAGTATTCATATTCATGCTGCTGCTCTCGCTGTTCTTCCCCATCTACATCTCCATGCACGGAACTGTTATATGGTCATCGCTGATATGCGGCTACCTCAGCTTCTTCATGTGGGGTCTTGTATGTATCGCCATCGGTATGCTGTTCTCTTCCATGCAGAGCAGCCCGATAATCGCTGCGATAATCGGTGAGATCGTGATGGAGGGCTTCCTGTTCCTCGATCAGTTCGCTGCGACCAAGATGGTACAGAGCTATCCGAAACTCAATTCCGTTGTAACATGGTTTTCCATGCAGCGCCGCTTCGTATTCTTTGCACAGGGTATGTTCCGTCTTGAGGATCTGATATTCTTCCTCAGCCTGACTGTACTGGTGCTGTTCTGGATCGTTCTGCACATAGAAAAGCGCCGCTGGGGCCATCGCTGATTGGAGGGTATAGTACATGGCACAAAAAGAAACCGCAAAACCTAAAAAGGCACGCAGCTTTACACCTGCTGCTATTGCCTTCGGCACCATCGCGCTGGCGATAGTCGTGCTGATAAATCTGATGGTATCCCGTCTTAATGTTATATGGGATATGAGCCCGACGGGTATATACCAGCTCACCGATACCACCAGGAACTATCTGAACTCGGTGGACAAGCAGGTGGATTTCTACTTCCTGTTTGATATGGATGTACTTTCCACCGATACGGACAGTATGCCCCTCTACAATGCGCTGAGGGAGTATTCAAAATTCGACTGCGTAAATTTCCAGGCATTCGATCCCGACAGTGACCCCGACAAGACAAAGGAGCTCCAGGAACTGGGCTATTCCATCTCAAAGGGCGACATCGTCATCGTGTGCGATGGCAGGAGCAAGCATATCCCCGCATATACCATGTTTGAAACACATACAAACACAGATAACACCAACAAACAGACCACAAGCTCCGTATATTTCACAGGTGAAAACATCATCACAGGTGCTATCGAGGCTGTAGTCACCGGCAAGGAAGTAAAGATGTATTTCCTGACAGGACACGGTGAGAAGTCTCTTGATAATGAATACACCACACTGAAAAAGAACCTCGCTGCAAGAAACTACATAGCACAGGAACTGGATCTTACAAGCAAGACTACCGTTCCCGATGACGCTGCGATAGTTATCGTTGCCGCTCCCAAGAACGATATCTCTCCGACCGAACTGGCTGCACTCAACAGCTATCTCGACAACGGCGGAAATATCTGCTTCTGGATGGCGCCTAACGAGGATCCTATCGACTATACCAATATAGAGAGCATATTCAAGGACTTCTCCATAAGCATGGACTATGACCTCGTTACCGAGACCGATGATGAATTCTATGTCCCCAACGATCCCACCAGCTTCCGCTGCAGCATCGTTCGCGCCGATGAGACTTCAAGCATCGATCTGACCAGCGAACTGTCACAGTTCGTAGAAAACGGCGATGTTCCCGTAATGACAAACACACGAAGCTTCATGGAGATATACAACGAGGGCGAGAGCAAGGAAAATATTACCGTTGGCTCCCTTCTCCAGACTATCGACAGAGTGGGCGACGGTTCCTCAACAGCTATCGGTGAGCCTTACGGCGGTACCAAGCCCGCAGAGCGTATACAGAATGTTGTCCTTGATCTGTCCATGTACTCCACCGACAGAAACCGTGCCAATGCAAAGATCATGGTAATGGGCAACGGAGAATTCATGGATGATGAGAACATATATCAGACATATATGACCATACCCGTAAATCTCCAGCTTTCCGTATTCTCCTGGATGTATGATTCGGATCAGGCTCTTGACTTCGGTATCGAAGGCAAGGAGAGGACCTTTGACGAAATGAGCATAGAATCTAAGGCTAAGGCTAATGTTACCAATGTTATATTTATCGCTGTGCCCGTTGTTGTAGGTCTTATCGGCGGCGCAGTATGGCTCAGACGGAGGTATTCGGAATGAACCGCAAGTCAATGATCGCAACGGGTATCGCACTGACGCTGCTTCTCGGCGGTGCCGCAGGTGCATACTGCTATGTAGATCACAAGAAGAATTCTGAGGCGGCGGCTGAAAAAGCAGAACAGGACTCGCTCAATCTGTACTCTTTTGATACGAGTACCTTAAAAGGCATTGACTTCACCACCTCAGAGGGCTATTTCAAGATATCCCTCAATGAGGAGGGCAAATGGGTCATGGATGATACGGATTATCCGTATGACTTCACCCTCAACAACTACTATCTCAATGTAGTTTCCACTGCGGTGAGCAGGCTGAAAGCAGATCATAAGGTGAAGGCTGACGGCAACGATCTCAGCAAGTACGGACTTGATTCACCTGTCACGCTGGTATGCCATACCGATGAAAAGGACTGCACGCTCTATGTGGGCGGCAGTTCGGTGACGAATGAGTTCAGCTACGTTATGCTCCCCGATGATGATACGATATACTGCATCGACAACGAGACGGGCAAGTCTCTGCTCGGTGAAGTATCTTCTCTTCGCAACCCCTATCTTCTCGAATGTGACGATAATGAGATCATGCAGTTCTCTCTCGTTCATAACGGCGAGACACAGTACGACCTCACACGCAACAACGGCGGTACACAGCTGTGGTCGATGAATGCGCCCGAGACCGATATAACGGTGGATGCGGTCACGGTAAACACGATACTGACTAGTCTGGTGCGTGTTCAGGCGGATCAGTTTGACGGCTTTACAAAAGAGAAGTCGGAGCTTGCAAAGTACGGGCTGGATGATCCTGCGTATACCTTCACCGTAAAGACAGCTGAAAAGACCATGACTCTCGAATTCCCCGAGTTTGATAAGGAAGCGGAGGAAGTTTGGTGCTATGATGAAAACTCCGGTGCGGTATTCACTATCTCGGGCGGAAGTACAGCATTTCTGTCGGGCAAGTGGTATGATCTGTCAATAAAACAGGTCATGAGCGTACCCTTCATGTCGGTGGCTTCACTGGATATATCAGTTGACGGCGAAACTCACACGCTGTCCGTTGATCACGATAAGAACACCTACATCTTTGACGATATCGACGTTACCGCGAAAAACAGTGAAGATGCGGCAAAGGATTTTGAATACCTGTATGCATCGGTATCCGAGATCAGCCACGCTGATTTCCGCGATGATATACCCGAGAAAATGGGTGAGCCGACCTGCACATTCACCTATACACTTACTGACGGCGGCAAGCGCGAACTGGCACTTGTCCCCATAGATGATGAGACCTATTGGGCATATACAGACGGAAAGTGTATCGGAATGACGGTCGCAAGAAGTGCTGTCAATGGTACAAACGGCTGCAATGCCTTTATCGGGAAGCTTTCCGAAGATCTCGGAATATGATATGTATTTATCCCTCTGCATTTGCAGGGGGATATTTTTTAACTAATGAGGAAAAAATTGTTGCGTTTGGTAAATGTGCGAAAAGTTTACAAACATACTTGTTAAAATGTGTAGACAAGCACAGAAGGATATGCTATAATATTTTCACATTGGTTAAAGATCTTATATCATCGTTTCGGGAGCAAGATCGTAAGAGTATAATTATTTATCAAATTGGAGTGTTAAGAAATGAATGATCACGGAAGAAGAATGACAAGGATAACCGCATTCGCAGCCGCAATGGTGATATCGGCTGCACCTCTGCTGTCGGCGCAGAACAGTGTACTGTCGGGTACGCAGATCGTAGCAAGCGCATCCTACGAACCCACCGATACGAACTATACTCAGCATACTTCGGGCAGCATTACTTACTATAAGTATTCCGACCATGTAGAGGTATACAACTGCACATCGGGCACCACTTCGCTGACTATACCCGAGACTATCGACGGTCTGCCCGTTACCGCTATCGCAAGATACGGTTTCCAGTGCAGCTCCCTCACCAGCGTAACTATACCTGATTCTGTAAAGAAGATCGGCTACTATGCGTTCTCCATGTCATCCAACCTGACATCCGTAACGTTGTCTAACAATCTCGAAGTTATGGAGATGCACGCATTTGAAGACTGCAACAAGCTGGAAACAGTAAGGTTCCCCGGCCGTCTTGTCAAGATTCATGACAAGTGCTTTGCCAACACTGCATGGCTGACAGCACAGCGTGAAAAGGATCCTCTGGTCATCGTGAACGGTGCCCTCATCGATGCGACTACAACCAGAGGCGCAGTAACTGTACCTTCGAGCGTAAAGTATGTATCTCCCAGCGCCTTCGCAAGAAACAGCGACGTGACCTCCGTAGTATTCCCCACAAGCGTTACTGAGGTGGGCGATAACACATTCTTCATGTGTGACAACCTGACTTCCGCAGACATAAAGGGTGCTACCTATATAGGATTGATGGCGTTTGATTACTGCAACAGACTGAGCGAACTGAAGCTCTCAAGCAAGCTGACAAAGATCGATGAATACGCATTCTCTGACATCAACAGCCATGCGACCATCACATTCTACGGCACAAGGGATAAGTGGGAAAGCGTGAGCAAGCCCTCCGATGCATCCTTCCTCAACAGCGCAACTATCGTATACGACAACAGCAGTATCGGAGATGATCCCATAGATACTTCTTTGCTGTACCCTGTTGTAAAGACACAGGTGAAGGATCACAAGATAGGCTTCAAGTGGACAAAGGTAGAGGGCGCAGAGAAGTACGGCATTGGTGTATACCAGGCTAACAAGTGGGTAGTCAAGAAGCAGGTAGACGGTTCCGTTACCACATGGACTAGCCCGAAGGTATCCAACGGCACTTACAGACTGGTAGTTCTCGCTAAGGTCAACGGTCAGTGGGTCAACGCTGATGTGTTCAAGAAGTCCTTCTACGTTACCGTAAGATAAGATATGCAATATATCATCCCTCTGCATTTGCAGGGGGATTTTATATATGTCACAGAAAAACGATGTGAGTTTTAGTTAATGTGCAAAAACTTTGCACACATATTTGCGAAAAAATATTGACAAAAACGAAGTTTTGTGATATAATATGTTTATATTGGATAATGATCTTACATAACAGGTGTGGTATGTATCATTTGTCCGAATATGCTTAAATTATTTAAATTGGAGTGTTAAAGGAATGAAAAATCACAGAAGAGTATCAAAGATCACTTCATTCGCGACTGCCCTTTTATCGGCAGGAACAATGATGACCTCAGCGATCCCGGCAGCGACAGTGACTGCATCTGCCGACGGGAGCGATCCCAATTATGCAGAAGCTCTGGCATTGTCACTTTATTTCTTCGATTCCAACCAGTGCGGTACCAACGTAGACGGCAACCCGCTGGAGTGGAGAGGCAACTGCCATGTCAGCGATGCACAGGCTAACCTTTCAAGCGCTGTAAATCTGGGCGGCGCACGCAGTGTAGTAGACCCTGACGGCGACGGCAAGGTGGACGTATCGGGCGGTTATCACGATGCAGGTGACCATGTAAAGTTCAACCTGACCATCGGCTTCGGCATGAACAGCCTGGCACTTTCGGATTATCTCAATCCCGGTGCTTACGCAAAGGCAGGCTGCCGCGATCATCTGCTGTACATCCTGAGAAACGGTGCAGACTATCTGATGAAGACTACATTCCTGGATAACAGCGGCGATGTAGGTGCTGTATGCTATATGGTATCCGATGTCGGCGACCACAGCTACTGGGGTGCTCCCGAGAATCAGAACGGTAACCGTCCTACTTACTGGCTGACAGCTAACAGCAACAACTCTGCTATCACACTGGAAATGGCAAGTGCGCTGGCAGGCACCGCAGTTGCTTTCAAGGATTCCGATCCTACCTACGCAGCAAAGTGTACAAAGTACGCTAAGGCACTGTATAAGTTCGGCACAGAGCATGTCGGCAACTATATGGAAGGTATGGCTGTCATGTATTCGACCGCCGCACAGTATCAGGATGAGCAGGCAATGACAGAGGGCTGGCTGTATATACTGGGTGAGCGCGGTGATGTCACCTTCAAGCCCACTGCTGACGGCTGCTACAATAATTCACAGTACGACTATTATCTGTACAGCTGGGACAAGGTATGGGCTGGCTATGCTGCACTGATGTACAAAAAGACAGGTGATTCCGCTTATCAGAAGGAACTCCAGTTTGAAGTAAACAACATGGGCGGTCTGACCGAGGGTAAATACAACACTTGCAGACAGGAATGGGGCTGCACACGTTACAACTGTGCTGTTCAGATGGCTGCACTTGCTGCTGCTAACGGTAATGCGAACGATTCTCTTGCTAAGGGTGCAAAGTACCAGATGAATTATATTCTCGGCAACAACTCTTACAACAAGAGCTTCCTGACAGGCTTCGGCAGCAACTGGTCGTCTAAGGTACACCACAGAGCTGCAAATCCCGGCAACGGTGATGCTTCTTCCAACCCCGATGCTAAGTATGTTAACTACGGTTATCTGATCGGCGGACCTGATTCCAACGGCACGTTCAATGAGATCACCGAAAGCTACCGCTGGACAGAGGGCGCTCTGGACTACAATGGCTGCTTTGCTCTGGCTTGCGCAGCACTTGTAAATACCTATGGCAGCACCAGTGACGGCGCTTCCAGGATCGTAAACAGCGCTTCCGAATTCAAGAAGAACTATTCCTTCGGAAACAGCAGCGGTCATGAAGATCCTCCTCAGCCTTCAAATCTGTATCCTGTTGTAAAGACACAGGTTAAGGATCACAAGATAGGCTTCAAGTGGACAAAGGTAGAGGGCGCAGAGAAGTACGGCGTTGGTGTATACCAGGCTAACAAGTGGGTAGTAAAGAAGCAGGTAGACGCTTCCGTTACCACATGGACAAGCCCTCAGGTATCCAACGGCACTTACAGACTGGTAGTACTCGCTAAGGTAAACGGTCAGTGGGTAAACGCTGATGTATTCAAGAAGTCATTCTACGTTACTGTAAAATAAGCCAATAACGTAAAGACGTGATATGATAACAATTGAGCCCGATGCGCGTCATCGGGCTCTTTTTTGCTGAAATACTACTTGCAGTAAGGCAACAAAAAAGCTCTCACAGCCGAAACTGTGAGAGCCTTATTATTGTCGTTCAGCGACTTATTTGCATAAGCCGTTTGATATTGACTTACTGATAATTACTTCTGATCAGCGATTGCAGCCTGAGCAGCAGCCAGTCTAGCGATCGGCACTCTGAAAGGAGAGCAGGATACATAATCCAGACCGATCTTGTGGCAGAACTCTACGGATGTAGGATCGCCGCCGTGCTCGCCGCAGATACCGCAGTGAAGTGTAGGATTAACGGGCTTGCCCAGCTCGATAGCCATCTTCATCAGCTTGCCAACGCCGGTCTGATCGAGCTTAGCGAAAGGATCGTTCTCGAAGATCTTCTTGTCGTAGTAAGCGCCGAGGAACTTGCCTGCGTCATCTCTGGAGAAGCCGTAGGTCATCTGAGTCAGGTCGTTAGTACCGAAGCAGAAGAAGTCAGCGTTTGCAGCGATATCGTCAGCAGTCAGAGCAGCTCTGGGTATCTCGATCATGGTACCAACTTCGTACTTCAGATCGGAACCTGCAGCAGCGATAACAGCGTCAGCAGTCTCAACTACTACCTTCTTAACGAACTTCAGCTCCTTAACATCGCCTACCAGAGGGATCATTATCTCAGGCTTAACGTTCCAGTCAGCGTGCTTCTTCTGAACGTTGATAGCAGCCTTGATAACAGCAGCTGTCTGCATCTTAGCGATCTCGGGATAAGTTACAGCCAGACGGCAGCCACGGTGACCCATCATGGGGTTGAACTCGTGGAGACCTGCGATCAGAGCCTTGATGTCCTCAACGGACTTGCCCTGAGCGTCTGCCAGAGCCTTGATATCCTCTTCCTCAGTGGGAACGAACTCGTGGAGAGGAGGATCCAGGAATCTGATAGTAACGGGGCAGCCTTCCAGAGCCTCGTACAGAGCCTCGAAGTCAGCCTGCTGCATAGGCTCGATCTTAGCCAGAGCAGCTTCTCTCTCTTCAACGGTGTCAGCGCAGATCATCTCTCTGAATGCTGCGATTCTGTCAGCCTCGAAGAACATGTGCTCGGTACGGCACAGACCGATACCCTCAGCGCCCAGCTCTCTTGCCTTCTTAGCGTCAGCAGGAGTATCAGCGTTAGTTCTAACCTTCAGAGTTCTGTACTTGTCAGCCCAAGCCATGATCCTGCCGAACTCGCCTGCGATCTGAGCGTCAACGGTAGGAATGATACCATCATAGATGTTACCTGTTGTACCGTCGATGGAGATGTAGTCACCCTCAACGAAGGTCTTGCCGCCGAGATCGAACTTCTTGTTAGCCTCGTCCATCTTGATGTCGCCGCAGCCGGATACGCAGCACTCGCCCATACCTCTAGCAACAACGGCAGCGTGAGAGGTCATACCGCCACGAACAGTCAGGATACCCTGAGCAGCCTTCATACCGGTGATGTCCTCAGGAGAAGTCTCCAGTCTAACCAGAACGACCTTCTCACCCTTCTCTGCCCAAGCAACAGCGTCGTCAGCAGTGAAGACGATCTTACCGCAAGCAGCTCCGGGAGAAGCGCCCAGACCCTTACCAACAGGCTCAGCAGCCTTCAGTGCCTTAGCATCGAACTGAGGGTGCAGCAGAGTGTCGAGGTTTCTGGGGTCGATCATAGCAACAGCTTCCTGCTCGGTCTTCATGCCCTCATCAACGAGATCGCAAGCGATCTTCAGAGCAGCCTGAGCAGTTCTCTTACCGTTTCTGGTCTGCAGCATATAGAGCTTCTTGTTCTCAACAGTGAACTCCATGTCCTGCATATCGTGATAGTGGTTCTCGAGAGTCTGGCAAACCTGCTTGAACTGCTCGAAAGCCTCAGGGAATGTCTCAGCCATCTGCTGGATAGGCATAGGAGTACGAACGCCTGCAACAACGTCTTCGCCCTGTGCGTTGGTCAGGAACTCACCCATCAGCTTCTTCTCGCCTGTAGCGGGATCTCTGGTGAATGCAACGCCTGTACCGCAGTCATCGCCCATGTTGCCGAATGCCATAGACTGTACGTTAACAGCAGTGCCCCAAGAGAAGGGGATATCGTTGTCACGTCTGTAAACGTTAGCTCTGGGGTTGTCCCAAGAACGGAATACAGCCTTGATAGCGCCCATCAGCTGCTCCTTGGGATCGTCAGGGAAGTCTTCGCCGATCTTAGCCTTGTACTCAGCCTTGAACTGACCAGCCAGTGTCTTCAGATCGTCAGCAGTCAGCTCAACGTCCTGAGTAACACCCTTTTCTTCCTTCATCTTGTCGATCAGCTCTTCAAAGTACTTCTTGCCGACCTCCATAACAACGTCAGAATACATCTGGATAAATCTTCTGTAGCAGTCCCAAGCCCATCTGGGGTTGTTGGACTTCTCAGCGATGGTATTTACAACAGTCTCGTTCAGACCCAGGTTCAGGATAGTATCCATCATACCGGGCATGGAAGCTCTTGCGCCGGAACGAACGGAAACGAGCAGGGGATTCTCCTTGTCACCGAACTTCTTGCCTGTGATACCTTCCATCTTAACGATATACTCGTTGATCTCCTTCTGGATCTCCTCAGAGATACCGCCGTCCTCATAATACTGTGTGCAAGCCTCAGTAGTGATGGTGAAGCCCTGGGGAACAGGGAGACCGATGTTGGTCATCTCAGCCAGGTTTGCGCCCTTACCGCCGAGCAGTTCTCTCATGTTGGCATTACCCTCAGAGAAGAGATAGCAATACTTAGTTGCCATAGGTTATCTACCTCCAAAAATTTTGAAATTCCGTTTTATTGCGCAGCAGGATACTGCCAATTTACGGTCGTAAATATATTATAACAGATTTCCGCCAAAATTACCATAGTTTCCGAGCATTTTCAGTAATAAAATTTTTCACAATGTTTCCGCTTGACTTCTATGCATATTCTACAAATAAGACGTATCAAGGGACTTTTTTAAGCTGAAAAAGTATACCCTTCCTCACTGAGGCTGTATTTCAAATAATATATCATCTATAGGACTTCGGGGTTGATCCCGAAAGATACGGACTGTCCGAATGATATATCCGACGGATATTATCTGGGGATAACGTCAGTCAAAGTAGAAAAGCTCCTCGAACTTTTTGTCCAGCGCGATGCATATTATCAGTGCCAGCTTAGCGGTGGGGCTGAACTGTCCCGTTTCGATGGAGCTTATTGTATTTCGGGAAACGCCCACCATTTTTGCCAGGTCGCCCTGAGACAGGCGTTTTTCTGCGCGGGCTTCTTTCAGGCGGTTTTTCAGGATAAGTGCTTCGTCCATAGGCTCAACCTCTTATCAGCTTTATCATACCGACGGTAAAGCTGGTGAGGAATAGTATACCCCATACTATCCCGCGTATCACTTGTTTTTTCTTTTTCATCCTTAATCCGGTGTAACCATACTTTGTCGCTAACCATATTCCCAGTATAGACCAGATACCGTAATCATAATTTCCTCTTGCAAATACATTTGTGAAGAATAGTACTATTGTCACTGCCGCCATGAACGTACTTGCAAGGCTGTTAGCTTCGTTTGCTACCTCCAGCTCAAAGGGATCTTTCTTTTCATTCTCTACGCGGCTCATTGCCAGTATTTTTTCTTTATCCATAATATTCAGCCTTTCACAAGTTTTATCATGCCGACGATAAAGCTGATGAGGAATATCACAGCCCAAACTGCGCCCAGCACAAGCGAATCTCTCTTTTTCAGCTTTATCCCTCTGTACAGGAACTGCGCTGCCATGTTCACAGCCATTATCGACCATATCAGATAGTCCCTCTTGCCATTTACCATTATACCCGTCACATAGATGATAAACAGAATTATCGCCGTTGAGATGTGTGCAATACTTATCGCCTTGTTGTTTACCTCCAGCTCGAAGGGATCTTTCTTTTCATTCTCTACGCGGCTCATTGCCAGTATTTTTTCTTTATCCATAATATTCAACCTTTCACAAGCTTTATCATGCCGACGGTAAAGCTGATGAGGAATATCACAGCCCACAATGCGCCCAGCCCAAGCGAATCTTTCTTTTTCAGCTTGATGCCCCTGTACAGGAACTGTGTTCCCATGCTGACAGCCATTATCGACCATATCAGATAGTCCTGCTTGTCGTTTACCATTATCCCCGTCACATAGATGATAAATACCACTATTGCCGTAGCGATGTGTGCCATACGCACCGCCTTATTGTTTACCTCCAGCTCAAAGGGATCCTTCTTGTCATTCTCTTTGCGGCTCATTGCCAGTATCTCTTCTTTGTTCATAGTATATCTCCTCTCTTAATCTGCAAAGTTTTGTTGTAATTCTGCCAAGTTCACTTGGTATGACTGTATTATATCACTGCCAAGTGTACTTGTCAAGAGCTTGCACAGTTTACTTTGCGCTTTTGGGCATATACACAACCTATATGGTGACGTGAGTCCTGTTCTGTGTGAAAAGTCTACAAAAAAACATAGCAGATAATAGCCCCTCACAAAGAGATGGCATTACCCGCAGCCGTAACAATACATTATCATATATGTCATGGAATTTTCCTTGATATTTCGTTATTCTATCAAATAATAACAGTATAATAGTACCTGTGTTTTCAATGCCCGCAGTCATTTTCGGGCAAAAAAACGCCCCTGTGGGATAACCACAGAGGCGGAAATATCATTTGGTATTGTTAAGAGACCATCGCATCGGCGCGATACGTTTCGCTCTCGTGTTGTCAAAGCTCCAGTTATAATAGGTAAGGGTCGGGTCAAAATAACGGTAATCCGCCCTCATCTTGCTCTTGTTGAAGAGCATGGTCTTTTCGCTTCCCATAGGCTTCTGGATGACCGCCCCTATGCGGCGGCGTTCCTTTTCGTACTCTATGATATCCCTTACATTGGTCATCTTTGAGTCGCAGACATTGTATACACCGTCATATCTGCCCTGAGGAACATTGATTATACCATTGATAAAATCGATAAGGTTGTACACGCAGCAGAAGGTGTAGCCGTAATCACCGTCGCCCAAAACATAGCCGACATTCTCCTTCTGGTCAAAAACATGTGCATGGAGATTGTCTGTATATTCAGCATCGTATATCGGTGCTACCCTTGCAATGACCTGCTTGCATGAGCTCTTCTTCATTGCCTTTTCCATCAGCTTTTCGCTGGTCATTTTCATTTCGGCATAATTCGTGATGGGCTTTTCAAGGATGGTCTCCCTTATGGGCTCACGGCCCTTTTGCAGACCGTACACATCGGTAGTGCTCAGCAGTATGAAGCAGTCAACGCCATACTTTGCTGCTTCCGAATAAATGTATTTATCCGTAGTCTTGCTCTGCTTGATCTCCTTATCCGTGACCATCGAGTCGATATCGTTGTCCACCGAGTTTGCCAGATGTACCAAGACATCGATATGATTTCTTTCCATTATCTCGCTTACTGACTTCTTGTCGGTTATGCCGCACTGATAGAATTTGTAATTATCATCAGTCCCGACAAAGTCGTTGGGTTTTGAATCCACCGCGAATACACGGTGTTTTTTGTGCAGCAGGCTTGTGGTCAGGTATTGACCGATCATGCCGCTGGCACCTGTGATCATAATAGATGACATTCCTGTCACTCCTTCCAAAATCGCGCCGTTTACACAAATTTTACCACGATAGATCCCTTCCATATCCGGTGCTGCATTCGCTGGATGCAGGCTGATAGGCGCACTATCATTCTCTCTCTGCTAATATTATATCACATATTTCTGTATTTGCAAATAGTTTTTTTGTAAAATGATTAAAATTTAGATTTTCTTTATAATTTTGCTTGCTTAATTTTGTGAAGTGTGCTAGAATTATAAAGCAGGCCTTTCGACTGTTAAAGAAAATGTAAATTAATGACGCAAAATCGGTAAAAATCGCCGTTCTTTGATGTCCTGCAGCGGGCACGTTCCGCTCGTCTGAGGGTACAGAAAAAATATAATTTATCAAGTTTAGTCAAACTGAACTGCACATACAAGGAGAAATTTGAATTGACTTATACAGACCTGATATTCCTGTTTGGATTGTTCCCGCTGTCGGCGGTGCTGTCACTGCTGGACAGAAGTTCCGAATATAAGAACATGATACTCATAATCACCTCGCTGGTGTTTTTCAGCTGGGGCAGACCCTTTGCGGTGTGCCTTATATTCCTGTCGCTGTTCATTGACTGGGCGATAGGGATGGCGGTGGGCAGTATGCGCAAAAGCAATAAGCTTGCGGCGTTTGTGCTGACGGCGCTGGACGGCGGGATGAATCTCGGGCTGATGCTGCTGTTCGGTCACAATTATCTGTTCGACGGCACAAAGCTGGGTCTTGACGCGGTGATGCTGCCCGTTGGCATGGGGTACTACGCTTTAAGGAGCTTTTCCTATGTATACGACGTATTTCGCGGAAAGATAAGGGCGGAGAAGAATGTGTTCTGCCTGATGACCTATTCGGTATCCTTCCACCTGATGTGTGCGGGTCCCGTTGTGCGCTACGGAGATATGGAGGGGCAGATACGCAGCCGCGTGGTGAATACAGACAAACTGAACGCGGGACTTAACAAGATGATATGGGGACTTGGCAAGGCAGTGCTGCTTTCGGATGTATTCTTTCAGATACGCACTGCGGGTCTCAACGGCAATGAGATAACCACACTGGGCTGCTGGCTGGGTATGCTGGCGTTCTTTGCACAGTACTATTTTATGTTCACGGGTCTGTGTGATATGAGCAGAGGACTCAGTCTTGTGGGGGGCTTCGTACTCCCGATAAACTACCGCAATATCGATCCCGACGAGTTGTTCACGGGGCTTGTCAAAAGCTATAATACCACAGTGGTGGGCTTCTTTTCCGAGCTTCTCGGGCTGCCTGCCAACAAAGCGAAGGTGCGCGGCGCTGTATGTGCTGTGATATGCGGCGGGCTTGTGGGTCTGTGGTATCAGGTGAAGCTGAATTATCTAATTGTCGGGCTGACAGCGGGTCTGCTGGTCGCAATAGAGCAGCTGTTTTTGAAAGACAAGCTGGCAAAGCTGCCTGCGGTGGTAAAATATGTATATCTTGTACTGCTTTCACTGCTCGTGTTCGGCGGGCTGGAATTCAAGAGCCTTTACGGATACGGAAAATGGCTGGCGGGACTTGTGGGCATTGGCACTAAGTACACCCTCAGCGTGGCGGTAAGGGATGCGGTGCTGAACAATATCGTGCTGATAGCGATATCCTTCTGCATAATATGCCTGCCTGTCTGCAAGGCGATAACAGTGGGCGCTGATAAGCTCTCAGCAAAGGACCGCCGTTATTACGGTATTGTGAGGGCTGCAAAGACACTTGGTACTGCGGCGGTGTTCGTGATATGCGTTATCACACTCGCGGCAAGGGCGGCGTGACTATGAAAGACTACGGAGGCTGTGATGAATAGTTCTTTTGAAAAGCTGAAAGCGGAAGCCGACCGCATGGTGCTTCCCGAAGAATGTGAGGAAAACGACCGCGCAGTGACGTTCCTGGCACTGGAGATGGGCGTGGGGCATTACGATAATCTGAACCTGCTGATAATGTCGGTGCTGTTCATATTTGTATCGGTGGCGTTCCTGGCGGTCAGCAGCGGAAAGATATCGGGCAGAAATGAGGATGATTTCACCGTGAGCAAGGAAGCCTTTTTCAGCGGTGAACTGACGGCGGAACTTGAGGAGCGGTATATGAGCGACCTACCCATCCCCGAGCAGATGAAAGCCGCGGAGGAGAGGATATCTCTGCTGTACGGCTTCGGCAATACTGTGACCACAAGGAAGAATACGGGCAATTACAGCGGCGGGAACACCAATTCTCAGCCCGATACCGACAACAACGCCTTTGAGCGTGACGACAGCACCAAGGAGAAAGCTGTGACCACAAAGGCGGTAGTTACCGATAAGGACGGCAATACCGTAACGGCGGAAAAGGAAGCGGAGACCGCGCCCGGCGGCGGTACAACGGCGGTATCAAGACCCTCATCGACCTACAGTACCATGTCAACGAGATATGAGCCCGATGAGACTACCACCACCAACAATGAGCCTCCATTTGTGACCACGACCACCACAGTGGTAACAAAGAGGACAGACCCCACGGACAGTCAGGCATCCGAGACGGAGCCCACCGACAGCCGCGCATCGGAGACAGAGCCGACTGACAGCCGCGCATCCGAAACGGAGCAGAGCGACACCAAGCCATCGGACACAGATCCGCCTGTGACGGAGGGACCTGCGGAATGACGGGGGGATTTCCCTATTCGGATGACAACAAGCGCTATCACACCTATAATTACTATTTAAAAAAGCGCTTCGGCAGAAAGGTGTTCAAGGTGCCGCTGAATATCGACCTGGGCTGTCCCAACCGTGACGGCAGCAAGGGCATCGGCGGATGTGCGTTCTGTTCGGCAAAAATGAGCGGCAACTTTGCGGGCGACCCCGAACAGCCCATCGAAACCCAGTACGCGCAGGTGCGGAGCATCATGGAGAAAAAATGGGCGGGCAGCCTGTGCATACCCTACTTTCAGGCGGGCAGCAATACCTACGCCGAAGTGCCGCTGCTCAGGAAGATGTATGAAAAAGCGCTCACGCTTGAAAACGCGGTGGGGCTCAGCATCGCCACCCGCGCAGACTGCATCGACGAGGAAAAGGCAGAACTTCTCGGGGAACTGGCACAGCGGACTTATCTCACTGTGGAACTGGGTCTGCAAACGGTACACGACAGTACCGCCCTTGCAATGAACCGCTGTCACACGTTTGAGGATTTCCTGCGGGGATATACTATGCTGCGGGAACGGGATGTGAACGTCTGTGTACATCTTATTGACGGTCTTCCCGGCGAGAGCCATGAGATGATGCGGGAGTCCGCAAAAGTCGTGGGACAGCTGGATATCCATGCTGTCAAGCTGCATCTTCTGCATATACTGAAAGGTACAGCACTGGCGGAGGAGTACGCCAACGGCAGCTTTGCGGCGATGGAGCGTGATGAGTACATATCGGTGATATGCGACCAGCTGGAACTGCTGCCGCCGAATATAGTCATTGAACGGCTGACAGGTGACGGCGACAGGAAAGAGCTCATAGCCCCCCTGTGGAGCCGTGACAAACGCCGTGTGCTCAACGGAATAGACATGGAGATGGCAAGGCGCGGCACATATCAGGGCAGCGCACTGCTGTAAATGATGATTTAGCTTGGGTACTGCGGAG
>NZ_CAMHRZ010000042.1 GCF_946187255.1 uncultured Ruminococcus sp. | reverse complement strand
CTTTCAAGAATATCGGGTCTGTTTTCAAGAAGAGGTTTCAATATC
Source organism: uncultured Ruminococcus sp. (assembly GCF_946187255.1). Taxonomy (GTDB): domain Bacteria; phylum Bacillota; class Clostridia; order Oscillospirales; family Ruminococcaceae; genus Hominimerdicola. The sequence continues at coordinate 18,140 of NZ_CAMHRZ010000042.1, read as the reverse complement.
GAGAGCCTGGCAGTCGGTCCGACGAATGATGAGTCTATCTCCAGGATAACCATCGTCGCAGACGGTGACGAGCATACCGTTGAACAGATCGAGAAGCAGCTCAACAAGCTGATCGAGGTAATAAAGGTAAAGACCTTCGGTAGAGATGAATTTGTCGCAAGAGAGCTGATGATCGTCAAGGTGAACGCTCCCGCTGACAAGCGCAGCGAGATAATGACGATAGCAGAGATCACGGGCGCAAAGGTAATGGATATCACCCTTACCACCATGACGCTGGAGATATGCGACAGATATGACAGACTGGAACGCTTCGAGAAGGTCATCGAGCCTTACGGCATACTCGAAATGGCAAGGACGGGAACAGTCGCTGTCGAGAGAGGTGCTGAGTATTTCAGCGCAAAGAAGTAATTTGCCCCACAAGGGTGAAATATATCATTCCAAAAAATATTTAGGAGGAAATTAAAATGGCAGATGCAAAGATCTATTATCAGCAGGACTGCGACCTTAATGTACTGAAGGGCAAGACCGTTGCTATAATCGGTTATGGTTCTCAGGGTCACGCACACGCACTGAACCTGAAGGAGAGCGGCGTTGATGTCGTTGTTGGTCTGTATGCAGGCTCCAAGTCCGCAGACAAGGCTAAGAAGCAGGGTCTGGAGGTCGTAAGCGTAGCAGAGGCTGTTAAGAGAGCTGACGTTATTATGATACTCATTCCTGACGAGAAGCAGGCTGCTCTGTACAAGAGCGATATCGAGCCCAACCTGACAGCAGGCAAGACTCTGGCATTCGCACACGGTTTCAATATCCACTTCGGCTGCATCGTTCCCCCCGCAGACGTTAACGTTATCATGATCGCTCCCAAGGCTCCCGGTCACACTGTAAGAAGTGAGTACCAGGCTGGCAAGGGTACTCCTTGTCTGATCGCTATCGAGCAGGATGCTACAGGCAACGCTCTGGAGATCGGTCTGGCTTACGCTCTGGGTATCGGCGGCGCAAGAGCAGGCGTTCTGGAGACAACATTCAGAACTGAGACTGAGACCGACCTGTTCGGTGAGCAGGCAGTTCTCTGCGGCGGCGTATGCGCTCTGATGCAGTGCGGTTTCGAGACACTGGTAGAGGCTGGCTATGATCCCAGAAATGCTTACTTCGAGTGCATCCACGAGATGAAGCTGATCGTTGACCTGATCTATCAGTCGGGCTTCGAGGGCATGAGATATTCTATCTCCAACACTGCTGAGTACGGCGACTACATCACAGGCCCCAAGATCATCACTGAGGATACCAAGAAGGCTATGAAGAAGGTTCTGGCTGATATCCAGGATGGTTCCTTCGCTAAGGAGTTCCTGCTTGACATGAGCAGCGCAGGTTCTCAGGTACACTTCAAGGCTATGAGAAAGCTGCACGCTGAGCATCCTTCCGAGAAGGTAGGTAAGGAGATCAGAAAGCTGTACAGCTGGAACAACGAAGAGGACAAGCTCGTTAACAACTAATAGTTGTCCAACTAATTTGTTGTACAATTGATAGTTGTTCAAATAATACTTGACAGTTTTTCTTCAAACAAAGCTATTTCCGACATCTCTGCCGTTACAAGCAGGGATGTCGTTTTTTGTTGGAAATGGACAAAGCCATTAGTGTATAATTCACAAAAATGCTCTTGACTTTATAAGCGGTTTATTATATAATGTTAAAGGAGTATTACAACAAAAATAGTCTGAGCCGGAAGAGAGGTGCAGTTCGGGATATGGCAATATTTGAGCTTCAGCCGCTTAGGATACCCGCAGGCTGGTATATTTGCTACAATATGTTTTCCGAATACGACCCCGAAAGGGACGGTGAGGACGGCTGCCTTGAACTGTGCGAGGATCTTCTGCAATTGGAGCATGATAAGCTGCTGATAGATCTTGGCTGGTATCCGCATGGTGACCTTAACGGCAGCTATAAGATGTATATGGTGGATAAGACGAGGGAACGTCCCTTTGAACAGCCGCTGGAGGTGTTCAGCTCAAGGTCAAAGGAGAGAATCATATATATGTTGGAATACTGGACTCAGAGCGGTCATTATTCAAAATACCTGCGGTAAGTGCTTTGAACAACGATCAATAAATTGGGGCAATGTCTATGAGATACTATGTTTACGGGTATACCGATCCCGGCAGCGGAAGAGAAAAAAACGAGGACGCGGTGCTGGTAAATAAGGAAGTTATAAACGAGGGCTTCCGTGAGGCTGTGTGCGATGCAGGCTTTATCACGGCGGTCTGCGACGGCGTGGGCGGAGAACGTGCGGGCGAACAGGCTTCTCAGATGTGCCTGCAGCTGCTTTCCGCGCTGGACTATACGTCGGCTTCCGATCTGAAAAATATACTTATGGATATCCATGAGAAGATAAAGAAGGAAAGCTCCGTTGACCCTGCGGCGACGGATATGCAGACGACCCTTTGCGCCCTTGCGCTGGACGAAAAGGGCAGGGGTCTGTGCGTCAACGTGGGTGACAGCAGGCTGTACAGGTACGTCAACGGCACTATCAGGCAGATCTCCGACGATCAGAGCTACGGTCAGTTCATGTATAATATGGGCGAGATAGACAGCGCCGACGAGCTGACACCTGAGGACAGAAATGCAATAGTCTCGGCAATGGGCAGCCCCCACAGCGAGCCTAAGATAGTGCAGACTCCGCTGGTCAGCGAGTTCGGACAGGAGCCCGATGATATGATAATAATTACCAGTGACGGCGTTTCGGACTATGTGACCGACAACGAGTTCGAGGTGGGGCTGGCGATGGATCTGCCCATATCCGAAAAGCTGGTGGCGCTGGCAAAGCTGGCTATACTCAACGGAAGTCAGGATAATGTGTCGATAATAGGCATAAAGCCCTTTATCGATTTTGATGAGCTGGCAGCGCTGACACGGCATGACGCTGTGGAACAGACGGTCAACGTCATGGATATGCTGGGTGAAAAGGAAGAGGAGGAAAAGGACGAGCTTAGCGATATCCTCACGATAGATCTGGAAGCTATCATCGGCAAGAAAGCTCCCCCTCCGTTCCCCGCGCCCGCGCCCAAGCCCGTTGAGGTATACCGTGTACCTGTCAGCGTTGATGAGACAGCCCCCGTGGATAACACCGGCGAGAGCGTTTCCGCTGCTACGCCCGCGCCTGATTCTGTTGAGGCAGACAGCGACTTCGTCAGCAGTTTGGATACAGATACGGAGGATATCACCGGTGATGGCGTTTCCGATGTGACCACTTCGCCCGGACTTGAAGAGATATACAGCGACTTTGTCAGCAGTTTGGAAACAGATACGGAGGATAACACCGGTGATGGCGTTTCCGATGTGACAACTGCGCCCGGACTTGAAGAGATATACAGCGATTTTGTCAGCAGTTTGGAAACAGATACGGAGGATAACACCGCTGAGAGCATTTCCGATGTGACCACTGCGCCCGGACTTGAAGAGATATACAGCGATTTTGTCAGCAGTTTGGAAACAGATGCGGAGGATATCACCGGCGAGAGCGTTTCCGATGTGACAACTGCGCCCGGACTTGAAGAGATATACAGCGACCCCGTCAGCGTCGAGGATACAGATGCGGAGGATATCACCGGTGAGAGCGATACCGCTGCGACCGACGCTTCCAAGCCCTCGGAAGTATACACCGCCCCCGTCAGCCGCGAGGAGATAGAACTGGAAGCCCATGACCTGTTCATGCAGGCGCAGGCGTCGCTTTCGATGCTTTCGGGACTGATGCCGAAAAAGAAAAAGTCCGATTAATGAGACAGTTGCGATACTATTATAAAAATGTCGGTAATTTTTAAAAAATTATTAGGTAATAATGATAAAATATATGGCGTGTTTTCAGGAAGTTTGCGGTAAAACGATGAATAATAATGATAAAGTATTGACAAAAACGCCTAAATGATGTAAAATGTAATTTGTAAATAGACAAGGAATGTCTGTTTGATATCTTGTAAAAAGAATTGGAGGAATTTGTGATGAAGAATTCTAAGATCGTAGCAGCTATGTCTGCTGCTGCAATGGCTGTTTCTATGATGGCTATGCCCGCTTCTGCAATGACTATCCCCGTACAGCTGGGTGACGAATATGCATTTAGCCTTGACTCTAGCGCTGATGCAACCAAGATGATCCAGATCCCCTTTGAGGAGTTTTCTGACAAGCTGAGCGGTATGTATGTTAAGCAGATCACTTTCACCGGTACTATCCCTGCTGATCAGGATTGGTACGGCGGCGAGGGCTCTGTTGGTCTGAACTACGGTGAGGACTGGGTACAGGTTGATTTCGGTTTCGATAAGTACGATGAGAGCGGCAACCTGCAGAAAGAGTATCTCAACTGCGAGCAGAACGACAACGTTTTTGTTGCAACTCTCGACCTGCCTGCTTATACCGAGAAGGGCAATGCACAGGATTTCGACGCTGATGGCATCATCCAGTTCGGCTGGTGGTGGGGCGCTCAGAACACCATCGATATAAACAACATCGCTTTCGTTGTTGATACTGAGTATCCTGCTAAGGGCGGCGAGGATGTTGATCCTACCGATGGTGAGACCACTGAAGGCGAGACTACTGAGGGTGAGACTACCGAAGGCGAGACCACTGATGAGCTGACTACCGCTGACCTGAACGGCGACGGTACTGTAAACGTTGCTGACCTTAGCCAGGTTGCTGGTTATGTAAAGGGCATCTATCCTCTGGATCCCAAGAAGCTGGCTGCTGCTGATGTTAACAAGGACGGCTCCGTAAATGTTGCTGACGTTGTTAAGATAGCTGCTTACATCAAGGGTATCTCTACTCTGTAATCTACAAGCTCAAATAACATAGCTTTAAAGAACGAATGTCTTAGGGCATTCGTTCTTTTTTTGCGTACTGCGGGGTCCTTTGGGCAAACACTTAAACGTTTTAACTTTAGGGTTTTTAAGGTAAACATTAAGAAACATTAAGGATCCTTGAAGAAAGAATAAAGAAATATGTAATATACTTTTAGACATAGAAAGAAAACGTTTAAGACTTTCAGGCAAAAGGAGAGAGCAATATGAAAAAGAATACTAAGAAAAAGAGCAGGAAGAAGATCATCGCGCTGACCTCCGTGGGAGTTGTGGCAGCAGTCGGCGGACTGGCACTGTACGGTTCGGCAATGGGCAGCAAAGCGGAACAGGACGCTGACGGCAGCGGCAGTACTACCGCAGTAGTTGAGAAAATGGATCTGAGACAGAAAGTCACGGTGTCGGGCACTGTGGCAAGCGCAGATCAGACCTCCGTAAACTGCGATGTTGTGGGTGCAAAGGTCAAGTCTGTGAAGGTCAAGGTGGGCGACAGGGTGAAGAAAGGCGATATTATCGCAGAGCTGGACGACACCAAACTGAAAGAGAGCCTTGCCGATGCACAGAGATCGCTGGACAGCGCAAAGAGCGTGAACGATATCAGCCTGAAAGCAGCACAGCGCGGCTACGATGACGCTGTGGCGGATAAGGATACCAGATCCGCAAGAAGCAGCCGCGGAATGGATGAGGCACAAAACGAGTACGACAAGGCAGTGAAAGATCAGACAGCTGCCTACGACGACTACAACGCAGCGGTAAGCACCAGAGAGACAGCCGAGCAGACCGCAGCGGAAGCCGCAGAGACTGCCGCAGAAGCAGCTGTGGGCGTATCCGAACTGAAAGGAGCAGTAAAGACGGCAAAGACCGCTGCTGATGCAGCAAGTGCGGAGTTCGACAGGCTGGCACTTAAAACGGAGACAACGGCAGAAGAGATAGAAGCGGCAAAGAAAGCCCGCGATGAGGCAAAGGCAGCCTACGACGACGCCAACGATGCATACACCACCGCTCAGGCAGAGCTTTCAAAGCTGAATGAGTATTCAGCTCTCTGCGCACAGGATGTATCTTCCGCGATACTGCGTGAAAAGGAGCTGTATGCGGGACTTGCGACAGCGGACAAGATGGTGGATCAGGCAAGGCTGGGCACCGAGAACGCATCGGATACCAAGAGCGATACCGACAGAGAGTATGACAAGATGATCGCTCAGAACCGGGATGCACTGGATACCGCAAAGCTGAACCTGGACGAGAGTCTTTCGGCGCCGCAGAAGCAGGTGGATGATATCGAGGAAGAGATAGAGAAGTGCGTGATCAAGGCTCCCTGTGACGGCGTTATCACCAGTCTTTCGGTAAATGAAGGCGACACCTACACAGGCGGAGAGATAGTGCTGATACAGGATGACAGCGGATTCAAGATCTGCGCATCGGTGGATCAGTACGATATATCCAAGATATCGAAGGATATGGATGCGGAGATAACCGTGCAGGCTATCGGTGCGGAGGGCATGGACGGCAAGCTGAGTTTCGTTTCGCCCACACCCGCTCCCGCTGAGATATCGGCGGACGGCAGTGTTTCCACCACCGATTATCCCATCGAAGCTACTCTCGCAGCACCCGATGATGCACTGCGGATAGGTATGAGCGCAAAGCTCGTTATAGTTACAGAAGAGAAGAAAGACGTATTCGCAGTGCCCGACAACTGCCTGCAGAAGGACAGCAAGGGCTGGTACATAACCGTGCAGAAAGAGGAAAATGAAACAGAGATACTCTATGTGGACAAAGGACTGACGACCGACTACTATACAGAGATAAGCGGCAAGGATGTCAAAGAGGGAATGGAGATAATCACTCCCGAGGATGATACCGACTCAGGCTCGGTATTCTATTGATCGGAGGGCATACAATGAACGGTGATGTTGTTATAGATCTTAAAAAGATATATAAAAGGTTTTACGAGGGCAGTCCCAATGAACTGGAGATACTCCACGGCGTTGACCTCACTGTGAGGGAGGGCGAATTTGTATCGATAGTCGGGGCATCAGGTTCGGGAAAGAGTACGCTGATGAATATTATCGGTGCCCTGGACAGACCCTCGGACGGAAGCTATACCCTGGGCGGTACGGATATATGCGCCGCAGCGGACAACGAGCTTTCGCATATCAGGAACAAGCAGATAGGCTTCGTGTTCCAGACCTACAATCTGATACCCAGAAATACGGCACTGAAAAATGTGGAGCTGCCGATGATGTACGCAAGGCTCAACCCCTTTGCCCGCAAGAAGAGAGCGAAGGAACTGCTGGAGCTGGTGGGAATGGGCGACCGTATATCCCATACCCCCGACGAGCTCTCGGGCGGACAGAAACAGCGTGTGGCGATAGCCAGGGCACTGGCGAATGACCCTTCCATAATACTGGCAGACGAGCCCACAGGTGCGCTGGATTCCCGCACGGGCAGACTGATAATGGACCTCTTCCACAAGCTGCATGAGGAAAAGGGTATAACCATAGTGCTCATAACCCACTCCAACGAGCTGGCAGAGGAAACAGAACGTGTGCTGACACTTATGGACGGCAACATCATTTCCGAAAGGAGGGGTAATGCTTATGTTCATGGACAATATAAGACTCGCGTTCAGTGAGCTGTTTGCCAACAAGATGCGCTCGCTGCTGACCATGCTGGGCATAGTCATCGGTATCGCGGCGGTAATAACCATAATGACTCTCGGTGAGGCTTTGCAGAACTCCACCAAAGATGCTTTCGGCGGTGCGGAAGCCAATCAGATAGCTTTTGTTGTGGCGCAGAAGGGCATGAAGGATGTCTACGACAGCGACAACAGAGACGAGAGCGCCCGCAAGATGAAGGATTCGGATATGATGGATACCCGCACCTTTGAGGAGCTGGGTGCCCGCTTCGGTGACAGGCTCATGGGCATATCTCTCAGCGATGCACTGGGCAAGATGAAGTGCGATGACGAGACAGTCAATGTACAGAGCGTGAACCCCTGCGCTCTGGAGACTGCGGGAGAAATGGATATGGTAGCAGGCAGGGGCATCAGCAACGAGGAATACAACAGCGGCAGAAAGGTAGCCATAATCTCCAAGGATACCGCCGATGAGGTATTCGGCAGCAGTGAAGCCGCCATCGGCAGGGAGATAGAGGGAAGTCTCGGCAAAAAGACAGTCAGCTATACCGTAGTCGGAGTATACAAGAAGAAGGACTCGGGCATAAAGGATATGCTCATGGGCGCTTCAAAAATGGAGACAGTGTATGTGCCCTACAAGGCAGGGCTCAACACCTCGCTGGATGACGTAAAGTTCGATCAGATAATAGCTATCGCCAAGGACAGCAGTGACGTTAAAGCCCTTGAGACCGAGATAAGCGATTATCTCAATGAGAACAAGTACGGCGACAACGACACCTACAAGGTACTTACAGTTACTATGCAGTCTCAGCTTGAAATGGTAGACAAGGAGCTGGGCATATACAAGGGAATACTTGCAGCTATCGCAGCCATATCCCTGCTGGTAGGCGGCATCGGTGTAATGAATATCATGATAGTATCCATCACCGAGCGCACCCGTGAGATAGGCACAAGAAAGGCGCTGGGCGCTACCAATAATGATATACGCTTACAGTTCCTCATCGAGTCGATGATAATATGTCTGGTGGGCAGTGCCATAGGTATCGCACTGGGTATGCTGGGCGGCTCCGGACTGTGCGCGGCAATGAGCATAACAGGTACAGCCTCTGCATCCTCCATCGCGGCAAGCGTGCTCTTCTCAATGGCTTTCGGTATCTTCTTCGGCTTCTACCCCGCAAGCAAGGCGGCAAAGCTGAACCCCATCGAGGCTTTGAGATACGAATAAGTTTTCTCTTATTTCTTTTTCATGATATACTGCCCGGCAGAATTATACTAAACGTCACAGCAAAAAAGCTCACGCTTGCATTTAGTATATCTGCCGGGCAGGATGATCCTACAGCATTCAAAACACCTTTTCATTATAAAGAACCTCTTATCGGAAGACCTTGCTTGCATCGCAGGGTCTTCCGAGCATTATATGTGTATATCAATGCCTTTACTTTTGCGGGAAAATCTGTTATAATAGGTTTTGAAACAAAAGCAAAGGAGATGCTCATGATGGCATATACCATACTTATAGCCGAGGACGATACGGATATACAGGAGGTGCTGAGGCTGTACCTTGAAAATGCGGGCTTCAATGTGATAGCCGCCCTCAATGGCAGGCAGGCTTATGAACTGCTCAGCTCCGAAAAGCCCGACCTTGCCATATTTGACATAATGATGCCCGAGCTCAACGGCTTCGAGCTGACGAAGCGTGTGCGGGTCACCAGCAGTATACCCATAATAATACTTTCCGCCATGAACAGCGACAGCGACAAGATACTGGGGCTGGATATAGGTGCGGACGATTATATCACCAAGCCCTTCAACCCGCTGGAGGTGGTGGCGAGGGTGCAGTCGAACCTGCGCCGCAAGTACAAGCTGGACAGCGGCGGTGCAGATGCGGGCAGCGAGGTGCTCACAGTGGGTGAACTGCGGCTGGATACCATAAAGTTCCTGCTTTACAAGAACGAGGAGGAGATACAGCTGACACCCACGGAATTCAAGATACTTTCGACCCTTATGGAAAAGCCCGGGCGCGTGTTCACCAAGGCGCAGATATACGAGCGCATCAACGGCGAATACTTTGAGAACGACGATAATACCATGATGGTGCATATCTCAAAGCTGCGTGAAAAGCTGGGCGATGACAGCAAAAATCCCACATATCTTAAAACAGTGAGAGGACTGGGGTATAAAACTGAGAAAAAATAAAGAGAAGAAACCAAAGAAAAAAGGCAGACTTTCGGCGTTCGTCATCGGCAATGTGGTGGTGATGATGATACTTATAATCCTCGGGCTGAATATAGCCAGCATTATAGTATCCACAAGGCTGATCGACAAGCTGTGTGATATATATATATCCGAGAATGCAGGTGCCACGCGGGAGATCGCTGAGGAAGCCATAAACCACAACGAGCTTTCACCCGCCATGAGCGACAAGCTGGATCAGTACAATGTGCTGATGATACCGCTGGAACTGGTGATAATCAGTATTCTGGTGGCGGTGTTCGTGTGGATAATAATGCACCGCGTGAACAAGGAGCTGAAAAGTTTCGAGGTGGCGCTGGACAACCTTTCCGAATCGGATGTGGGCAGCTGGGACGTGGACGAGATAAACTCTAATATACAGGAGTTTGACAGTATCTGCGTCAGCTACAACCGCATGGTATCAAGGCTGAGGGAAAGCGAAGCGATACGAACACAGCTGGAGGGTCAGCGGCGCCAGCTGACGGCGGATATCTCCCACGACCTGAAAACGCCCATAACGGTCATACACGGGTATGCCCAGGCGCTGAAAGACGGCGTTGCCGACAGGGAAGCCGAGGAGAGGTATCTTGACGCGATATATACCAAAACGGATATGATAGCCGAGCTTATAAACACCTTCCACGAGTACAGCAAGCTGGATCACCCGAATTTTGAGTTTGATATTCAGCAGGGGGATATATGCGAGTACTTCCGTGAGTATCTGGCTATAAAGTACGAGGAGTTCGACCTGGCGGGATTTGAGCTGGATGCGGAACTCCCCGAGGAAAAGATAAGCTGTGTGTTCGACCATACCCAGTTAAAGCGTGTATTCGAGAACCTTATCACCAACTCCCTGCGCCACAATACTGCGGGCACAAGCATCTATGCCGACCTTTGCGCGGATGAGAATTCAGTGACGATACACATCGGAGATACGGGCAAGGGCATCCCTAAGGAACTGAGGGATACCATATTCGAGCCCTTTGTGGTGGGCAACAGCTCCCGCACTTCGGGAAAAGGCTCGGGACTGGGGCTTGCAATAAGCAAGAGGATAGTTGAAGCCCACGGCGGCAGCATAAAGCTGATCGACGATCCCAGGGGCGTATGCAGCACCTACTACGAAATGATACTGCCCCGCAGACATTCCGACGAGCAGAAATGAGGGATACAGCTATGGACGAGAAAAAAAGAGCTTTGCTGAAAAGCAAGCTTGAAGCGGCAGCCAATGAACGTTCGCGGCAGCGGCTTGAAGCGGAAAAAGCGCGGATAGCGGAAAATGTGGAAGGCTTCGCCGAAAAGTACAGGTTCGCAGATGAGTCCGAAAGGGAAAAGCTGAGAGGGTTCATGGAAAAACTGCATTTCACTTCTCCCGCAAAGATATCGGCAGCGCCTTTATCAGCCCCTGCGCCCCACGGGAATATGTACCTGTGCTTTCTTGCAGGCAGTGAGGAACTGCTTGATATATCTATATACGGACATCACGATGATCTTATGGCAGATATGGACGAATGGGAAATATTCAGCCACAGCCTTTTGATGGTGGAGAAGGATCTTTCGCGGTATATCTGTATCGATGAGAATGATGTGATCACGGAAGCCGCCTTATAAGGTGCGGGAGGTAACGATGAAACGCAGAGACGTTTTTGTGGGCAGATGGAATTACAAAATGCCCGACACTAAGCCCGATGAGAAAGGACAGATAGTACTGATATCCGAGTGCTGCTTCGGACCGCTGGAAACGTTCAGATATGGCATCGATGCGGAGGGCAGACCCTTTGAGGAATACGAGTGGCTGGAAAATGATCTTTACGCAGATGAGAACGGTATCAGGAACATACCGAAAAGTGAGCTGATGAAAAAGCTGCGGAATATGATAGATATGTTTTCAAAGCAGGGCATGACCGAATGGGCAGATGCCTACAAGGAGATACTTGACCACTTTGATGATCTCTTTGATACCCGCCCCCGAAGATAAAAGTTCACGGTGCTTTACATTTCCGGAGATCCGTGTTATAATATTACCGAGGTGATATGAATGATAGATAAATTCCTGCTGCAATTAGAAAAACTTCTGCCTAACCTGATAGCGGCGGCAATAATACTCTTCGGCGGGTACATCGCTCAGCACATAACACTGCGGCTGATGGGCAAGGCGCTGAAACTCAAACACGTCGATGCAACGATACATAAATTCCTCATGTCGATGGTGAAAGTGGTGATCACTGTGATAGTAGTGGTGAGTGCCCTGAGTGCTGTCAAGGTGCCCATGTCCTCTATACTTGCGGCGATAGGCACCGCAGGCGTGGCTATAGGTCTTGCGCTGAAAGACAGCCTTTCCAACGTGGCAGGCGGCTTTGTGATACTCTTTGCAAAACCCTTCCGCTGCGGCGATTATATCAAGGTGGGCGATAACGAGGGCACTGTGGATATCATATCCATGCTGTATACCAAGCTGAACACCGTGGATAACAAGAGCGTGTATATCCCCAACAGTACCATAATACAAAGCCAGGTGGTAAATTATACCTCCGAGAAGCTGCGCCGCATAGAAATGAGGTTCAGCATCCCCTACCATGAAGATCACAACAGGGTCATGGATATCATCGCAGGGGTGATAAAAGCCGACAGCCGTACTCTTGACGCTCCTGCTCCGCCCCTTGTAGTTATGGGCGAACACGGCAAGAGCGCTGTTGTCATACTCACCCGCACCTGGATACACACCGAGGATTACTGGAGCTTTTACTGGGATATGCTCAAAAAGGTGAAGGAAGCCTTTGATGAGAATGATATCACCATCCCCTACGAACAGCTGGACGTACATACTGTAGAATAATAAAGAAACATCCCGAAAGCGGAAATATACCGCCTTCGGGATATTTTTGTCAGTGATCATTCCGCGTAAAATCTCAGCAGCATCTCACGCAATACCTTGCAGGCAAGTGCGGTGCTTCTGCCGCTGGGGTCGTATACAGGTGCCAGCTCATTCATGTCAAAGCCGACTATATTCAGCTCGGAAAGCACCTCGATAGCATCCAGCAGCTCGTCAAAACGCACGCCGCCTGCCTCGGGGGTGCCTGTGCCGGGAAATTCCGACGGGTCGAGCACATCAAGGTCAAGGGTGAAGTATACAGGCGCCGCACCTATATATCCCACTACCTCACGCAGTGTGCGGAAGTCGAAAAGATTGATGGAGGTATGCTGTTCGGTAACAAAATCTATCTCGCTCTTGTCGGCACTGCGGATGCCGAACTGGAATATCTTTCCGTCACCCAGTATATCATGGCAGCGTCTCATAACGCAGGCGTGGGACAGCTTTACCCCGAGATAATCGTCACGCAGGTCGGCATGAGCATCGAACTGTATCACATGAAGGTCGGGGAACTTTTCGGCACAAGCCTTTACCGCACCGAGGGTGACAAGATGCTCGCCGCCTATCATACAGGGTACCTTGCCGTCAGCGAGTATCACCGATGTCCTGTCGCGGATAGATTCGATAGCCTTGTTGGGCGAACCGAAAGGCAGCTCCAGGTCGCCGCTGTCAAATACCTTGATATCCAGCAGATCCTTGAACTGGTATACCGAGTAAGTCTCAATGCCGAAGCTCTCGCTGCGGATCGCCTGGCTTGCAAATCTGGTGCCCGGGCGGAAAGATGTGGTGCTGTCAAAGGGTGCGCCGAAGAGTACGATCTTCGCATCGTCGTATTCGCTGTCACAGCCGATGAATGTGGATACGTTTTTGTCTAACATGGTAATATTCTCCTTTCGGTCGTTCTCCGTATATATATCGGAGAGGTAGTTGTATCAAGCCTGGTCGAGTATATCCAGCACATAGTTGGGCAGCGCGAAGCAGCCCTTGTGCAGCTCGGTGTTGTAGTAGCGGGTCTTTATGCCGAGGGCGTTCCAGCGGTCGGCTTTGAGGTCGTATACAGGGTGCAGGTTCTTCGAGGCAAAGCCGAAAAGCCAGTGTCCCGACGGGTAGGTGGGGATATGCGCCTGGTATACCATCGTCACGGGGAAGCTGGCACCGATGCGCTTGTGAGTGCGGGTGACCATATCCACATAGCTGTCATAGTAGGTGCTTTCGTGCTGGTTGATGAGTATGCCGCTGTCCGTCAGTGCCTTGAAGCAGTTGCCGTAAAACTCCTTGGTGAACAGCCCCTCACCCGGTCCGAAGGGGTCGGTGGAATCGACTATGATAAGGTCGTACTCGCTGCTTTTGCGGCGGACGAATTTCAGCCCGTCCTCGAAAAACAGGTGTACTCTCGGGTCGTCGAACTTGCAGGCAGTCTGTGGCAGGTACTCCTTGCAGACCTCCACCACCTGTTCGTCTATCTCAACCATATCAATATTTGAAATAGACTCATACCTCGTCAGCTCGCGTATCGTGCCGCCGTCTCCCGCGCCGATGACCAGCACGTTCTTTATATCGGGGTTGACCGCCATTGGCACGGCTGTCACCATCTCATGGTAGATATATTCGTCCTTTTCGGTCAGCATGATGAAGCCGTCCAGCACCAGCACCCGCCCGAATTCGTAGGTGTCGAACACATCTATCTCCTGATAATAGCTCTTTCCCGAATAGAGCTGTTTCTTTACCTTTATTGTAAAATTAACATCATCGGTATGCTTTTCCGTAAACCAAAGATCCATACTCTAAACCTCTTTTCCTGTATTTTTCTGATCAAAAATATGTATCACGCATATACCGCGACTTGTTTCATTTTGTAGCATGAGCCGTCCTTGTAGAAAGCCAGCGCACATGATCTTATGTATCTGCTGCTGTCCTCGGGTCTGGGAAATGTGCAGGTGTATACAGCCGCAGGCTCTGCATTTTCGCGCCCGTACTTCAGCAGCTCGGTATTGACAGTGCCGCTGATCTCGTCCAGCCCGCCGTGCTCCGTGTATTCGGTATCGGCATAAGCTGATTTCATATATTCCGACGGGTCACTGATGTCCTCGACCCAGAACTCCATCTGCGCATCTCCCGCTCCCACATCACGCAGGTAGCGCACAGGGGTCACGCTGTCGGGGATATCGCATCCCAGCGTGCTTTCTGCGTAGGCGAGCTTATCTGCATCAAAGGAGGTATACTCCGTTTTCCACGCCTTACCGAAGGAATACGCAAGAAATACTATCCCCGCGATGACAAGCACCGCCGCAATGGCAACCGCCGCAAGACAGCCTTTCAGCTTTTTGTTTGCACCTTTGTTTTCAACGTTATCCATCCGAACACCGCCTTACTGTCCTGATATATGTACATCATACCTTGCTGCCCACAGCTTTCAGCTTGTACCTGTCACCGTCCGCATAGAATGCCAGGGTGTAGTAGTCGAAATGGCTTGCGCCGTTATCCAGCACATACTTGCAGCTGTACAGCTTTTCTGCATCCGCAGGGTCGCCGCCCTCATCGTAAGCCAAAGTCTCCGCTGACCACACCTTGTCGAGCGTAGTCACTTCGTACTCTCCCGCAAAATTGTCTTTCATGAAAGTCTCGGGGTCGTCGATATCCTGCACCCACAGCTGATAGCAGTAATCCCCGCCGCCGTGGGAGAATGTGAGCTTTACGGGGGTCATCTCATTGTTGAGCTGTATGCCCATATCTCCCCGCACTATCTCCACCTCACGCTTGCCGAAGGTGGTATACTCGCGGTGCGCCTGCCGAAGTGTCATTATCATTATGGCGTTGGGCACACCCACGATAAGCACGAAGAGTATGAGTATAACGATTATTATCTTTTTTGGCGAGACCAGTTTCCCCGCCTCTGCAAAATGCTCGGTGTTTTCCATAACAGTCCTCTTTATTGTACCTTTAACTTTTTGAGAAAATGCAGCTGTGTCTTGTCATCGGTGTAGCCCATACTGCGGTAGAACTCGTGTGCGCCTGTGCGGGTACTGCCCGAATTGAGCCGCATCATGGTTATCCCGCGGCTGAGAGCCCATTCCTCGGCGGCTTTTATCAGTGCAGTTCCCGCGCCCATGCGCCTGTATCGGCTGCTCACCGCCACCCCGAGGTAGTTCGCCATAGTCTCACAGTACAAAACTTTGTACTCCTCGACGTGTATATATCCTATGACCTCTCCGTCTGCTTCCGCTGTAAATACGACCTCACGGCGCTTGTCCAGCTCTTCGAGCCTGCGGGATATCATCTCCGTATCGCAGTGATAACCCAGCTCCTCGCGGTTTATCTCAGCCAGCGTCTCCGCATCTGCGGGGACAGCTTCCCTTATATTGAAAAGAACGTCCATGTCAGTAACCCTATCTTTATCAGTGTGACTATTATCACCGCTGCCAGTCCTATCACCGAAAGCGCCACAAAGCCTATCACCAGAGCGTTGAAGGTCTTTGGCTTTATCGCCGCGTTTATGCGCAGATCTTTGTTCTGCTTCTCTGCGGGCACCTCGCCGTAAAAGCTGCCGTTGCCCTGAAAGCCCTCTATATTGCCGCTGCTAATGGGCGGCTTAGTCTCGTTCTCTTTGCTTAATTTTACTTTGTTGTCCATATTTTTGTCCTCTTTTGTCTTGTTATATGTTGTCGTCCGCAAATATCTTTGCTTTGAAGCTGTCCTCGTCCTTGTAAAACACCATATAATAATCCTCGTATCTGTTGTAGCCGCGGTCGTTCTTTAACTCACAGCTGTACACGATGTATGCGTTGTCCACTTTTAAGTCCTCGTCGTAATCGTAATTTGTGTCCGTACCGCCGAAACCTTTCAGATACGATATGTCCGTAAAAACAGAGTATGTGCCCTCAAAGCAGTTCTCCATAAAACTTTCGGGGTCATCGATATCTTTCAGCCAAAGGGAATAATCAGGATCTCGTCCGCGGACTTCCTTTAGTTTTACGGGAGTTATACTTTCATCAAGAGTAATGCCCATCTGTTTTTTGATGATCTCCGTTTCTTCATCACCGAAAGATGTATGCTCACGGATCATCGAACGCATACCGAGGACAATAACGATACCTACAAAGACCATAAAGCCCAAATATGCTAACAGACAGCCGAGTGCGGTATTCATTCTCTTTTTTTCTTTGTGCATATTTTTGTCCTCTTTTGTCTTGTTATCTGTCGTCCGCAAATATCTTTGCTTTGAAACTGTCTCCGTCCTTGTAGAACGCTATATTATATTCAAAGTATCTATCGCAGTTGTATATGATATATGAACTGCCTGCTGTTAAACTGCTGTTGTAATCGTATGATGCACTGATCGTTTCTGCTCCGAATTCTATCAGATCACTTTTGTTCTCAACAACAGAGTACGTGCCGTCATAGCAGTTCTCCATAAACTCTTCGGGGTCATCTATATTTTCCAGCCAGAGTTCATAATCTGGGTCTCTTCCACGGACTTCCTTTAGTTTTACGGGGGTCGTATTTCCCTTGATCGTAATGCCCAGACGATGGTTGATAATCTCCATCTCTTCGTCACCGAAAGATGTATATACACGGATCATCGAACGCATAATGAGGATAGCAATGATATATTTTAAGGCCACATAAATCAGAATGGCTATCAGAAAGGCTATCAGACAGCCCTTGACTTTTTTAGGTTTGTCTTTTTTCGATATGTCTATGATCATATTTCTTTTGTCACCCGCTGACTACATTGATATAATTTATATCCAGATCCTCAGTACCCGTCAGCAGACAGCCCTTTTCCTTGCAGTAATCTATATACTTGATTATCTCCGTGGTTATCCGCTCGCCGGGGGCGAGTATGGGTATTCCCGGCGGGTAGCACATGACGAACTCGCCGCAGATATGCCCTGCGCTCTCCTTTATCCACACAGGGTGCTTGTCGCTGTAAAACGCTTTCTGCGGGGTCATTTCCACATGGGGGTCGATGTACTCATGGTCGAACAGCCCCGTGGGATCCTTTGAGTAGAGCCTTTTTATCTCACTCAGCGAGGATATGAACCTTTCGATCTCCAGCTCCCTGTCACCTGCTGATACTATCGCCAGTATATTTCCTATATCTCCGAACTCTATCTGTATATCATAGTCGTCGCGGAGGATATCGTATACCTCCACTCCCGCAAGCCCGATATCACGGGTGTGTACGCTCAGCTTGGTGGAATCGAAGGCGTAGAAATCGTCGCCGTTTTCCAGTTCCTTGCCGTAGGCGTAGTAGCCGCCTATCTTGTTTATCTCCTCGCGGGCGTAGTTGGAGTACGCCACAGATTTTGCAAAAAGCTCCTTGCCGTTGAGGGCTAAATTCTTTCTTGCCAGGTCAAGGCTCACCATCAGCAGATAGGAACCGCTGGTAGTCTGGGTGAGGTTGATTATCTGCCTTACATAACCTTCGGATACGGTATTTTTGCACAGCAGCAGTGAGGACTGGGTAAGGCTTCCGCCTGTTTTGTGTATGCTCACCGCCGCCATATCAGCGCCTGCCGCCATTGCCGAGCAGGGAAGTCCCTCACCGAAATAAAGGTGAGTGCCG
>NZ_CAMHRZ010000041.1 GCF_946187255.1 uncultured Ruminococcus sp. | reverse complement strand
CTCAGATCGGAGAAGATATAAATGATTTATAATAATGTACTTGAAGCTCTCGGTCATACGCCTATGATAAGGCTCAATCGTATGAACAAGCCGGGAAATGCAGAAGTTCTCGTTAAGTTCGAGGGGCTGAATGTAGGCGGTTCCATCAAGACCAGGACCGCGTATAATATGATCAAGAATGCTGAAAAACAGGGTCTTATCAAAAAGGATACCATAATCGTGGAACCCACCAGCGGAAATCAGGGCATTGGTCTTGCGCTGGTAGGTGCGGTAAGGGGCTATAAGACTATAATAATAATGCCCGACTCGGTCAGCGAGGAAAGACGCAAGCTGGTGGAGCATTACGGCGCAACGGTCAAGCTGATACACGACGACGGAGATATCGGCGCCTGCATACAGGAGTGTCTAGACACTGCACTGCGCATGGCTGAAAACGATCCTAATGTTTTTGTTCCTCAGCAGTTCGCAAACCCTAATAATGTCTACGCCCACAAGTACCACACTGCGCTGGAGATCATGGAACAGACTGCGGGCAGGATTGACGGTTTCTGCTCGGGTATCGGTACCGGAGGTACTATCACGGGTATCGGTGAAGCACTCAGGGCACAGTATCCCGAACTGGAGATATGGGCTGTTGAGCCTGAAAACGCCGCTATACTGGCAGGCGGTACCATCGGCACACACTTGCAGATGGGCATTGGCGACGGTATCATCCCCGATATACTCAATCAGAATATCTATGACGAGATCTATATTGTCAGCGATGAGGAAGCGATACAGACCGCTAAGGATCTGGCATCAAAAGAGGGCATAATGTGCGGCATATCCAGCGGCACCAATGTGGCTGCTGCGCTGAAGCTGGCTGAAAAGCTGGGCGAAGGCAAGACTGTTGTCACCATACTTCCCGATACCGCCGAAAGATATTTCTCGACACCGCTATTTGAATGATGTACAACTATTATTGCTTTGAGACGGACAGCGCATGGGATATCTGTGCTGTCCGTACTTTTTTGGAGGAACACAGACTGTCATCGGCGGACGGATACAGCTTTGACAATAAAGCACCCTTTATCAGCCTGTCACTGCTTTATCTGAAAGGTGAGGGCGGCTGGAATACCGAGCGCGACAGGGACGAGGAGCTATGCAACTATATCCCCGTAGTGACTTCGGATTTAAGTGACAGCGACCCTTATGTGCAGGAATTGTTTTCATGTCTTTCGGAGTTTCTCGGCGCTGAACTTAAAGAGGATTGGTGAACAGTCGGTTATTTCCGTTAAAAGTCTGTTAAAGCTCTTGACAATCGGCTGAAAATCGGGTATAATTATTGTATATGTAAAGCTGTGACGGAATTATCCGCAGGGCAAGGACAGCAGAGAGGGAGCGGTCGGTGCAAGCTCCTGTCCGAGCGGCGGTGGCTGACCTGAGCCTGCGCTGTGAAAACAGTGACGTATCATCTGCGTTAAAGGTGTCGAGTGGGCTGTGCTTTGTGTTTCAGGGCAGAGTCAATTTGGGTGGTATCACGGAGTTTGCGGCTTCGTCCCATGTTGAGGGGCGGGGCTGTTTTTTTAGACCGTGTGAGTCACAGCCAAAAGAGATATAATATACAAGAGACAATAAATACGGGAGGTGTTCCTCATGAGTGTAAGGCTTTCTAAGGAAGAGAGTGAAAAGCAGCTCGATATGAGAAAAGAGACCGTCAAAAGGGTATGTCTGAAAAAGGCAGATATGACGGGGCTCATCTCGCGTGTAGCTGTTGTGCTGGATGTTTCGGGTTCTATGATCGAAGCGTTCAATTCGGGTATGGTGCAGGCTACGCTGGAAAGGCTTCTGCCGCTGGCAATGGCGTTCGATGATGACGGCTCGATGGAGGTCTGGACCTTTGACCATGAGTTCAAGCGGTATCCGCCCATCACGAGAGGAAACTTTTATAACTATATCAAGGATAACAAGATCACCGCACGCGGAGGTACTTACTATTCGCCTGTTATGAGCGATGTGGGCGTATATTTTTCAAAGGAAGAGCCTGCCGATATTCCCAACTACGTTATTTTTGTGACCGACGGTGACAATGCCGACGAGCGTGCGACTGACAATGCGATAAAGTATATCTCGCATTTTCCGATATTCTTCCAGTTTGTGGGCATTGGCAATACCCGCCCAAATGCTTTTCATTATCTGAGGAAGCTGGATGATATGAACGGCAGGTATGTGGACAACGCGAATTTCTTCTCGATAGAGAGTCTTGCGGATATAAACATCATTGACGATGCAGAGCTTTATACCAAGCTGCTGGACGAGTATCCCAAGTGGCTGAGTTATCCGCAGGTAAAACAGATGATAGCCAACGGCAGGAACATTGCACAGACAAACAAGAAACAGCTGAAAAAGCTGGAAAATCTGGCTAAATCCGACCCCACCGAAAGAGGTGGATTTTCAAAGTATTCAAATGCACTAGATATTATTGCTGATATAGTTGATATATTATTAGATGCATTGGGATGATATATTTTTACGGAAATCTTTTTTGAAAGGAAAGAATAATAATGGAATGGACAAGTCTTAACGACCTCAGAGAGTCGTACCTGAAATTTTTTGAGAGCAAGGGATGTCTGCGTCACAAGAGCTATCCTCTGGTACCGCAGAATGACAAGAGCCTGCTGCTTATCGTTGCGGGCATGGCTCCGCTGAAGCCCTACTTCACAGGACAGGAGGTACCCCCGAGAGTGAGGATGACCACCTGCCAGAAGTGCATAAGAACAGGCGATATCGAAAATGTCGGCAAGACCGCCAGACATGGTACCTATTTTGAGATGCTGGGTAACTTCTCCTTTGGCGATTACTTCAAGAAGGAAGCTATCGCATGGGCTTGGGAATACGTTACAGAAGTGCTGAAACTTCCTCTCGACAGGCTGCACGTTTCCGTATACGAGGATGATGATGAGGCTGAGAAGATATGGCACGAGGAAATAGGCGTGCCGATGGATCACATCGTCCGCATGGGCAAGGAGGACAACTTCTGGGAGGCTGGTACAGACGGTCCCTGCGGTCCTTGTTCCGAGATATACTTCGATCGCGGAGAAAAGTACGGCTGCGGCAAGCCCGATTGTAAGGTAGGCTGCGACTGCGATAGATTCATGGAGTTCTGGAACCTGGTATTCACCCAGTTTGAGAGACATGAGGACGGCACTTATACTCCTCTGGCACAGAAGAATATCGACACAGGTATGGGTCTTGAAAGACTTGCCGCACTGATGCAGGGTGTTGACTCCATATTCGATGTTGATACCGTCAAGGCTATAAGAGATCATATCTGTAAGATAGCAGGCTGTGAGTACGGTGCAGAGTACAAGAAGGATGTTTCTATCCGTGTTATCACCGACCATATCCGTGCGGTAACATTCCTTGCTTCCGATAATGTACTTCCTTCAAATGAAGGCAGAGGCTACGTTATGAGAAGACTTCTCAGGCGTGCTGTTCGTCACGGCAAGCTGCTGGGAATCAACGGTCTGTTCCTGAAAGACCTTGTGAAGACTGTTGTTGACTGCAACAAGTGCGAGTACAATGAACTTGAAGAAAGATATGACTACATCGTCAAGGTACTGACAACCGAAGAGCAGAACTTCAACTCCACCATAGACAGAGGCATGAAGATCCTCGATGAGTATATCGAAAAGCTGCAGGCTGAAGGCAAGACAATGCTGGACGGCGAAAGCTGCTTCAAGCTGTCGGATACCTATGGTTTCCCCCTCGATCTGACAAGAGAGATACTGGAAGAAAAGGGTCTTTCTGCCGATGAAGAGGGCTATGCTGTATGCATGGAGAAGCAGAGAGAGACTGCAAGAGGCGCAAGAGAGTCTCAGGGCTACATGGGCGCTGAGGAGACTGTATTCCACAAGATCGACAAGAACGTTTCTACCAAGTTCACAGGCTATGACAAGACTGAGGATACAGGCGTTATCTCTTATCTGGCTAACGACACCGACCTCATCGAGAATGCGGGCGTTGAGGATGTTGTATACATCGTTCCAGACCAGACCTGTTTCTATGCAGAGAGCGGCGGACAGGCAGGCGATACAGGCGTTGTTGAGACCGCAACAGGCAAGGCTGAGGTACTTGACACCCAGAAGGCTGTGGGCGGAAAGTTCGCACTGAAAGTAAAGGTAACTGAGGGTGCCCTCACTGTTGGTCAGCAGGTGACATTCAAGGTCGATAAGGCAAAGAGACTTGCTACCATGAGAAACCACAGCTGCGCACATCTGCTGCAGGCAGCACTGAGGTCTGTACTGGGCGATCACGTTCATCAGGCAGGTCAGCTGGTTGACAGCCAGAGACTGCGTTTCGATTTCTCTCACTTTGAGGCTATGACCAATGATGAAAAGGCACAGGTAGAGGCGCTGGTAAATAAGTATATATTCGATGCACTGGACATCACTATGGAAGAAATGCCCATCGCAGAAGCTCAGAAGCTGGGCGCTATGGCGCTGTTCGGTGAGAAGTACGGCGAGACTGTAAGAGTAGTTACTATGGGCGATAAGGCTGAGGCTGCTTCTATCGAGTTCTGCGGCGGTACTCACCTGAATAATACTTCCAAGATAGGTCTGTTCAAGATAATCTCCGAGAATTCCGTTGCTTCGGGCGTAAGAAGAATAGAAGCTGTTACAGGTACAGGCGTGCTCGAACTGCTCAATAGCAATATCGACACCATTAACAAGGCAGCTGAGACATTGAAGCTCAACAACCCTGCCGAGCTGGTCGCACGCTGCGGCGCTGTAATGCAGGAGATAAAGGGTCTTGAAAAGGAAAGAGACTCGCTGGAGACCTCTATGGCTAATATGAGAGCAAAGTCTGTGCTGGAGAACGCTGTTGATGTCAAGGGCGTATCCGTTGCGACTGCACAGCTTTCAAATATCAAGCCTGACGTTCTCAGAAAAATGGCTGATGAACTCAAGGCTGCCAATGACAATGTGGTAGTTATCATGACCACCGTGAACGGCGAAAAGGGCAACATCGTTGCTGCCTGCGGCAAGGAAGCTGTTGCTAAGGGCGCTCACGCAGGTAAGATAGCAGGCAAGATAGCCGCACTGACCAACGGCAAGGGCGGCGGACG
Source organism: uncultured Ruminococcus sp. (assembly GCF_946187255.1). Classification (GTDB taxonomy): domain Bacteria; phylum Bacillota; class Clostridia; order Oscillospirales; family Ruminococcaceae; genus Hominimerdicola. Next base: position 13,087 of record NZ_CAMHRZ010000041.1, on the reverse strand, counting down.
TCCCGATTCAGCAATGGCAGGTGTGGGTGATACCGCACTTATCGCAGCCGCACTTGAAAAGGCTGCCGAGGTAGCAGGCGAGTTCATAAAGTAATGGATAGCGGATACAGCCGCACTTTATCATGAGGTGCGGCACGGTATCCCGCGAAAATATATATCAAGAAAACGGAGGTAAGAAAAATGTCTGATTGCTTATTCTGTAAGATCGTTGCAGGGGAGATCCCCTCAAAGAAAGTCTATGAGGATGAACTGGTGTATGCTTTTGAGGACATAGCACCCACCGCACCCGTACACTATCTGCTGATACCTAAGGCTCACATCTCTATGCTGACAGATGTCACCGCAGAGAACAGCGCAGTTATCGCACATATCTACGAAGTCATCGCAAAGCTGGCTAAGGAGAACGAGTCCATGAAGGACGGCTTCCGCGTGGTATCAAACTGCGGCGAAAGTGCAGGACAGAGTGTTTTCCACATACATTTCCATCTGCTTGCGGGCAGACCGCTGACCTGGCCTGCGGGTTGATCGATACATTCTCGGGCTGCCGTGAAGCGATTTGCGGCAGCCATATATTTAGTTAAGACATCTTGATCCTATCAGTACGGAGAATGGTGGTGTCCGTATGACCAGAAAGGCGGCATGGGCAGGCGGGGCTTATGGGGCAGCACTGCTGCTAGCGGCGGCTTACAGGAGCGAATTGAACGTTGTATTACTGCTGACAGCCTTTGGGCTGGCGGCATTGGTTTTTGCTGCCTTAAAAAATTACCGCCGTCATGCGGTGGTGTGCTTTGTTTTCTTTGCAGCGGGGATACTGGTGAACAGCTGCTATACACATTTTGTGTATGATCGTCTTACGGCGCTGGATGGGCAGACTGTTACGATCAAAGGGCATATCACCGAACTTTCGCAGATAGGCGGACAGTATGAAAGAGTACTTGTCAGCGGTAAAGCTGACGGCATCAGTACGGAGATCAGCTTTGTGCTGCCTGCGGATGATTTTCACTATTACGATGAGATCACTGTCACTGATACCGTGAATGTCATTGAAGGCAGTATCAGCTTTGACAGTGACGAGTACTATTATTCCAAAAGCATATTTTTGCAGGGTGGCTACGCAACGTGCAGCTATGAACTCGGCGGTCGTTCGGTCAATTCTCTGTTTCGGGGTATCCGTGAATACCGCGACAAGCTGTTCGGGCTGATAGTATCGGTATGTCCCGGAAGGGAAGGCGCATTTCTCGGGGCGATGCTCTGCGGTGACAAGTCCGCCATGACTCCGTCAATGAAGACCATGCTTTACCGCAGTGGTCTCGGACATATATTTGCGGTGTCCGGTATCCACCTTGTCATAGCTGTCAGCTTTTTTAGCTTTTTCGCAGGGAAACTCATAAAATCGAAGCATATCGTCTTCATCCTTACTTTAGCCGAGATATGGGGATTTGCCGTGTTTGCGGGATTATCGGTCAGTGTTGTCAGAGCAGCGGTGATGTTCACATTCACCCGTACAGGCTCGGTGCTTGGCAGAAAAAGCGACGGGCTTAATTCTCTTGGGCTGTGTGCCTTGCTTTTGCTAACCTCCGCTCCTTATTCTGCGGTATCACCGTCGTTTGTGCTGTCGTTTCTTGCAGTGCTGGCGATCGAGATCACCATCCTTTCCTCTGAGGGCAAGGAAGAAAACAAGGTTGACAGCTCAGTAAAAATGTCAGTTTCGGTGCTGTTTGTAACAGCGCCCGCTTCTGCTGGGTATTTCGGCGGCATCTCGGTAATGTCGGTGGTCACGAACCTGCTTCTTGTACCCCTGTGTACCATATCGCTGCAGCTTTGCTGTGTGGTACTTATCTTAGGGGGAAATATCACCCTTTCACGCCCTGTTATCAGGCTTGCTTCACTGCCTGTCAGATTTGTTCTATACTGTTCCGATAAGCTGGCGGCACTTGATATAAGCTATGTTTTTACATCTTCGCCTGCCATATCGGCACTTGTCATCGTAAGCTGTGCGGTAATGGTAGTGTATACTGTCAGGGTGCGGGACAAAAAGCGTTATCTGCTTGCTGTGATAACAGTGTTTGCTGTGTGGTCTGCCGCATCGCAGGTGTGCCGCGCTTTTGACAGCGAAATGACAGTCACGGTACTGCCCGGCGGACGCAAGACCGCTTATGTCGTAACCTGCAAGGGCAGTGCGGTGGTATTCGATGTTGGCTGTCACGGAAAGCTTAATAGTGCTGTACAGCGTCAGCTTGAAAATCATGCTGTACGCAGGATAAAGAGCGCTTTCATCAGTGAACGCGGTGTACTGACAGCTTCCGCTTATGAAGAGGATATCTATCCCGTACCGCAGATGATATTCATAAACGATGACCCGCTATTTGAAGAAGACAGCGGGCTGATCGTACTTGAAAACGGCAGCTCTGCCGATATCGGAAGTATCAGGGTCAAGGCGCAGAAGAACGGGTATGAGATAGAGTACGAGGATAACAGTATCATTCTCGGCAAGGGAAATATCACCATAAACGGGAAAAGCATCGATATATCCGACGAAAGTTCGGTGCTGGAACTAAAAGGAACAACTTTAAGGAGGCTATGATATGCCCGCAACTAATCCATCAAATATGACCAAAGAGATAAAGAACGGCGAAGCTGCAAGTCTTTACTATTTTTACGGGCACGATCAGGCTTCGATCGAGAGCTTTGTTAAATGGATGATAAACAAGCTGTGCCCTAAGGACGCACAGTTCATGAATTTCCACAAATTCGAGGGCAAGGGACTGGATATCCCTGCTTTGCTGGATGCCTGCGAAGCTTTGCCCATGTTTGCAGAACGTGTAGTGGTGGCTATAAACGATCTTAGGATGGAGGACTTGAGCAAGGAAGACGGCGATGCACTGCGGAAGATAGTATCCAATCTCTCAGAGAATACCACCGTTATCATCTATGCAACAAGCGCCGACCTTTACAAGAACAAGCGCTCCCTTACCGACAAAAACAAGCGCTTCTGCGACCATTGCGCAAAGCACGGCTATGTGTGTGATTTCGCTTATAAGTCATCGGGAGAACTGGGAAGATCCATCGCGGCAGCGCTCCAGAAGAACGGCTGCGGGATAGATAAACGCACTGCCGAATACCTTGCCGAATTCTGCGGATGCGACTCTGCGTATATCAAGCAGGAGATAGCCAAGCTGTCCGCCTATGCTCAGGGCAGGGAAGTCACAAAAGAGGATATCGACACCTTGTGTGTGAAGCATATCGAATCCGACGGATACGAGCTTGCTGTAAATATCCTGAACAATAACGCGAAGTATGTCTATAACCGCTTGTTTGAGCTGGCAAAACAGGACTATGACGCTTATGAGATAGTTAGTATAATCGGCTTTTCGCTGACTGACATATATCGTGCAAAGCTGGCAAGGTCATCGGGACTAAGCCACCAGGATGCCTGCACCGATTTCGGATACCCTAAAAACCGTGAGTTTGCCATCAAGAAAGCCTATCAGGTGTGCGGAAGCATTTCACTTTCAAAGATCAAGGAAGTGCTGATGATAATGTCAGCCACCGACCTTACGCTGAAGACGACTTCGCTGGATAAAAAAGCTGCTATGCTCATGCTTGAACAGCGCATAGCTGAATGCTTCATGGCAGGGAACGGCAGGAGATAGCTTATGGAAAAGATAAGACTGAAACAGGCAGTCGTCGTGGAGGGAAAGTATGATAAAATCGCACTTTCTGAGGTCATCGACGCAGTCATCATAACCACCGACGGTTTTCGCATCTATCACAATGAGGATACTGTAAAACTGATACAGATGTACGCCCGCAAGGTGGGTATAGTTATCCTTACCGATTCGGATACCGCAGGTCAGCAGATACGCGGAAAGATCAAGAGCATAGTCGGTGATGCGGAGATAACAAATGTGTACTGTCCTGTCATTTTCGGCAAGGAACGCCGCAAGCTGCACGCATCAAAAGAGGGCAAGCTGGGAGTTGAGGGCATGAGCGCCGATATACTCCGTGAAGCATTCACAAGGGCAGGACTTGCCGATGAGGAAATGCTGGTGCGTGAGCCTGTGACCAAGCAGGATATGATAAATCTGGGGCTGAACGGTTCGGCTAACAGTTCAGCTTTAAGAAAAAGAGTTGCCGTATCACTGGGGCTGCCCGACAATCTATCCTCAAATGCTCTGCGCGATGCGGTTAGCACGCTTATGGGCAGGGAAGCTTTTATAGAACATATCACACAGATGAAAGGGGATGAAACATGATAGGTCTTGGTTTTCTTTATTTTTTTCTGCCTGTATTCACTGCCCTGTATCTTGTCTCACCCAAGCAGATAAAAAGCAGACTTGTGCTTCTTTCGGGGGCGGGGCTTATCTGTTATGCTGACCCAGTGGGGCTTATCCTAATGGGTGTGTGCATCCTCAGCGGATATCTTTTTGGTGTATTCATACACAACTTCCGTGAAAAGCCTGCGGGCAGAGTGCTGGTGGGGCTTTCGATAGCTGTGAATTTTGCGGCGTTTTTGCTTTTTCACAGGACCGCCTACGACGGTTCTGATCTGCTGACAGTGATCGGAAAGCAATCGATACTGAAAAACACAGCACTTGTTGGCGCTTCTTTAATGCCCTTTCATTCTATTGCATACTGCGTTGACGTTTACCGCAAAAAGTATGTCTGCGACCACAAATTTATCCGTGTTGCCGAATATATCGCATTTTTTCCCTGTTTTGCGGCAGGTCCCATATTGAGATTTGACCGTGTACGCCGTGAAATGGAAGAGCCAAAAGTCTCCGCTGAAAAAAGTGCGGCGGGCATCAGGATGCTGATGCTGGGACTATTTATGAAGCTGTTCATATCGAACACCATGTACGAGCTATGGAACGATGTCAGGGACATCCCGGTAAGGTCTCTGCCTGCGCTTTCCGCATGGATAGGCATACTTGCTTTTGCATTTTTTGTATTTTTTGAACTCAGTGCGTTTTCGTATATGGCAAGCGGACTGGCTTCACTTATGGGTATCAGAGTGCCTCGAAATTTCCGTGAGCCTTACAGAGCCACAGGATTTTTCGATTTCTGCCGCCGTTTCAACTGCACGGTTTACCGCTGGTGCGTGGATTATATCTACCGAAGCATCAAGCGTTCGGGGGAGGGTTTATTCTGCGATCTTCTGGCAGTGACCATATCCCTTATTGTTGCTATGTTATGGTACGGCTTTTCACTGCGCACCGTCGTATTCGGTGCGGCATTCATGCTGATGCTATGTCTTGAAAAGATACTGAAAAAACCTTTGAATAAACTGCCCACACCTGTAAAAAGACTGTTGTTCCTGTTTTTGCTCATGGTGATACTCCCGTTCCTGGCATTTTCATCCCCGATGGAAGCTGTACAGTATATAGCAGCCATGTTCGGCGGCAGCAATGTGGCTGTGGATACGACCTCTGAGTATCTTTTTGGTACTTATTTCCTTTTTGTTGTTATATGTCTGCTTATCTCCAGCGGAGTATCCGGATATATATTCAAGAAAAAGGTGTTCAGCAACGAATACCTGCAAACCGTTATCCAGCCCGTATGGGTGATAGCGCTGCTTATTTTCTGCACAGCTATACTTGTTTCGGGTGACAGCGGATCGTATATGTATATCTATATGTTCTAGGGGGTGTGTTGAATGAAAAAGTTTTCGGATATCATCACCGTTGCAGCCTTTTTTACCATCCTGATAATGTTTGCGGTCAGCACACTGTTTTTCCAGAAAACGGTCAGCTTCTCACAGACAAAGGAACGGGAAGGAAACGTCAAAGAGGCAGCCTCTGAGTATGTAGACAGGAATTTTCCGATGAATAAGAACTGGCGGTCGCTGTATACAAACGTTATGGTATTCACGGGAAGATCGCGGTTCGGTGATACCTATTATACAAACGGCAGGCTTATAAAGCACTTAGGCAGAAAGCACAAGGATAACACCATCGAGAATGTTGCCTACGTTAACGAGATGGCGGCAAATACCGACAGCCAGATATTCATGATGCTTGCCCCGACAGCTGCGGGAGTTTACAGTGCAGATCTGCCTGATTTCCTTTCCGAAAAGAGTCAGCGCGAAACGATCAACGATGCATATATGCAGCTGGACAAGCGCATCGCATCGATAGACGCTTTTTATCCGCTTTATTCGGCGCGTGATGAGTATGTCTTCTACCGCACCGAGAATCTTTGGACCAGTTTTGGCGCGTACTATGCCTATACCGAATCCACAAGGCAGCTGGGACTGCAAACGGTCACTCTTGAAAATTACGATCAGGAGTATGCGGCTTCGGATTTTTACGGCAGTCTTTATGATACGGCGATGGTGGGAGGAATTAAGTCAGACAGGATAAATATATTCCGATCAAAGTATCAAAGCCCTGTAAAAAAGGTGGAGATGTTCAACGGTGACGAGACTAAGGAAGCTGAATCGGTATACTTCCGTTCGGCGCTGAAAAACAATAAAAAGACGGATATTTTTCTTCTTGGCGACAGATATGTCAAGACCGATATTTACACGGATATCGAAAATGCCCCCAAACTGCTGATCATCAAGGGCAGTTTCGCAAATACCATAGTTCCCTTTTATACCGCACATTACAGCAAGATAACTATGGTCGATCCCAAAAAGCTGAGCGAATCGGGGCTGACCCTTTCCGAGACAGTCGATCTAGATGAATATGACCAGATACTGGTATTATTTGATATCGACAGCTTCTCACAGGCAGGATATTTCAAGTCGCTAACATAATTATTGTGACACAAAGAACAGGCAGATACCTTTTGCGGCATCTGCCTGTTTTGTTTGAATATCGTTATTTACAGCAGATATTTTTATCTGCGTTCCTTGATGATACCTCTGCTGCAAAAATAGGTGATGAGGAAATATCCGCCGTAGATGACAAGTATCAGCAGCGATGCACCGAAAACTGAGATCCACATCTTTTCTGTGCCCATTGCTTCCAGGATGTAGGCAGAAAACCTCATGCCGAATACCGAGTGTACTATAGCCAGCAGCAGCGGCAGCAGGAAGAATACTCCTGTCTGACGGAAAAGCGATAATGAAAGTTCGTTTTCGTCTGCACCAATCCTTCGCAGCATCTCGTATCTGCCTGCACTGTCAGCGCTTTCTGAAAGCTCTTTGAGTGCAAGTATCGCACCGCAGGCTATAAGGAATACCAGTCCGATGTAAAGTCCCAAGAAGGTCACCAGAGCGCCCAGACCTACAGAAGCATCGGCAATGTCGATCTTTGTGTTGATGTCAAGGCGGCAGAGTTCATCCTGCTCCCCGACTTCGAGAGATACTTCTCTTATGATACTTTCATATTCCTTAGAGCCCTGTTCCTTGTAATTGCCGATGATATAATCCGCAGCTGCATACTTCTCTTCGGCAGCACTGTCGGGGATGATGAAAATGCCTGTGTTGATGCGCTGTGAGGATATATCAATAAAGCCTTCCTGACACTCAGCGTAGTGGGAATAAAGGGTAGTTCCGCAGACATTGATCGGATAACCCTCCGACAGGATACTGTCTGTAGCTTCCTTCATGGATCTGAAATCACACAGCAGGATGAATTCGTTGTCAGCCATTTCAAACTGTTCTTTGCCGTAAAGTGCCGCCAGTTTGTTGTAATCACTCAGGCGGACAAGGTTCATGGGTGTTTGGTATTCGATGAACCTGTAGCTTTCCATGAACTTATCAAGTTGGCTGCCCAGAAAGCTGCCGAATGTGAACTCATGGTCGCAATAGTTGTGGAAATGCACATACTCGGAAAAATCAGCTGTCAGGTCATGTCCCTGTTCGGCATACAGTTCCGTGATATCTTTGTAGGTGGTATCACCGTACATTTCTTCGGTATACTGCCTGTATTCTATCTCACAGTCCACAGGACAGAATTCTTTAAGGTTTGCATTCATGGAATTGCGTATCGAGAATGCGGAGGACAGTGTACATATTGTCACAAAGAGCATCAGACATATAACAGTCATGGAGAAGACTGTGGTATTGACCTTGCTGGATATCTGCCTTACGGTAAATACATTCAGCCCTCTGTGGTAGAGATTTTTTGCCGACATCATCACCCGCAGTATCATTCCTGATACCGACCAGAAGATGAAAAACGTTGCAGCTGCGCCCATACAGATATAGAGCGCCATTGTCTTGTTGTTGAGATGGGGGTAATTCCATCCGACATTATAGTAGGCAAATCCCAGCATGGCTGCCGCCAGCAGGAAAACTACAACGCACAGAACGGGATTTTTTAAGCGTATCTGCTCCGAACGCCTGCCCGACTGCAGTAGGTTTATGAGCTTCATGCGAGTAACAACAACGCTGTTGAAGATCATCACCACCAGATACATCACAGCAAAATAGAGTATCGTCTTGCCTATAGCTTCGGCGGATACCGAGAATTTGTATGCAGACATATCCGCTTCAAAGAGATTTGCCACCAGCGCACTCATCAGCTGAGACAATCCGATGCCGATGAGAAGTCCCACAAAAAGAGAACCGATACCGATCATCAGCGTTTCCAACAGGAGTATCGCCGAAATGTTTCCTTTGCTCATTCCGAGAGTCATATAGAGGGCAAATTCCTTGCTGCGTCGCTTCATCAGAAAGCGGCTGGCATAGACGATGAGCAGTCCCAGAACGCCCGCCACGAATACACTCACGCCCGAAAGCGTTGTCTTCAGCAGTTCAATGATATCGTTGCGGCTCTCCGAGACACGCAGCATTGCCGCCTGTCCGCCGATCGCATTGAACACATAGAATACCGATACACCGATGAGCAGTGTAAAGAAATATACCGCATAATCCCGCAGGCTCCTGCGGATGTTGCTGACTGAGAGCTTAAAGAGCATCGCTCATGTCACCTCCCAGAAGTGTAACCACGTCGATTATCTTGTCAAAAAACTGCTTGCGGCTGTCCGTCCCGCGACTTATCTCGTGGAAGATCTTACCGTCCTTAATGAATATGACACGTCCCGCATAGCTTGCGGTGAAGCTGTCATGGGTGACCATCATGATGGTGGCACCGCATTCCTGATTGAGATAGCGGAAGCGCTCCAGCAGCATTTTTGCCGCCTTTGAATCCAGCGCACCTGTGGGCTCATCAGCGAGCACCAGTTTCGGCTTGGTCACTATGGCTCTTGCCGAAGCTACTCTCTGTTTCTGACCGCCTGACATCTGGTAGGGGTACTTCTGCAATACCTCTGTTATACCTAACTGTTCGGCAACGGTCTTTACTGCTTCGTCGATCTCCTTTGCCGGCTTCTTCTGGATCGATAGAGCCAGCGAGATATTCTCGTAGGCAGTCAGGGTGTCCAGCAGGTTGAATTCCTGAAAGATGAAGCCCAGCTTTTCACGCCTGAACTGATTGAGCGCCTTGCCTTTCAGTGTGGTGATATCCGTGTTCTCAAGGAAGATATGTCCTGCGGTCACACGGTCAATGGTCGAGATGCAGTTGAGCAGGGTGGTCTTTCCGCTGCCCGATGCGCCCATGATCGCCACAAATTCGCCCTGCTGAACCGAGAACGAGATATCGTCGATCGCTTTGGTCAGGGATGATCTGCTCCCGTAGTATTTTTCTATCTGCTGTATGCTGAGTAATTCCATAGTCTATGCTCCCGTCACTGTTCGCTCATATCTGCGTTCTTGATCTTATAGTATGTTACCAGATAGTCGGAGAATATTACAGTATTGCAGGCGAGTATCCCGCAGCCTGTAGCATCGAACTGCATTGTCTGTGCAAAATGTACCATAACACCTGCGATACCTAACAGGAGAGATGCGAACGAGATCATCATACCGGTCTTAACTGCTTTTACATTCTTTTTCATATAGATCACCTTTTCTTTTAGTTTTTTTGTTTCGGAGGTCTTCCCCCTTGCGATGATCTAAGTATACCACATGACGTTGCTTCTGTCCCGCTTCTAATCTTACATAACATTACAATTCTGTAATGTTGGCTTACTGTATCCGATACAGATCATTTTTGCCGAATTTTATACTTATCTCCGTATATTCCCCCTGAACGGAGCTTGCAGAGACACCGTGCCCCAGCTTTTTGCACAGCTGACTGACAATGTAAAGCCCCATGCCTGTGGACTTGCTGTGTGTCCGTCCGTTCTCACCTGTAAAGGATTTTTCAAATATATACGGCAGATCTTTTTTGGGTATCCCGATGCCGTTGTCGCGAAAATGCAGTATCGTGGCATCGATAGTATCCTCCGCAGTGACGGTTATCTCGCTTGCATTGTATTTCATGCTGTTGTTCATCAGCTGACCCAGAATAAACATGAGCCACTTGGCATCCGTCATAACTTCCTTGTCCAGTCCCTCAGCACTCAGGGCGATATCTCTCATCTGCAATTCTTCGCGGTTTTTGATGGCGGTATCGGCAAATATACGCTTCAGCATAACCGGCTTGATGATATAGTCTTTTTCTGCGTTTCGGCTTCGTGCGTAGTACAGCACATTTTCAATATAATCGTCTATTCGTTTTAACTGCTCGGCATATTTTGCATTGCCGTCATTGTGGCACATCAGCTGCAAGCCGGCAACGGGCAGCTTGACCTCGTGTACCCAAAGTTCGATATATTCGCGGAATTCAACATTTTCTCTGCGGTGTTCTCCTATATGTTCACACATGGATTTGTTTGAATCCCGCAGGACTTCACAAAGCAGCTTTCCCTCGTAGAATTCGGGCTCATCGGTCATTTCCGATATAAGATACTTTCTGTCCAGCTGATCAAGGTTGTGCATCAGCGTACAGTAAAATGAGCGTTTGCGCAGATATCCCCATATCTCCGTGAACCATGCTCCAAGCCAGAAAATGCCGCTGATTATGCATACCGCTTCAAATTTTACATGGAACGTGAACAGGAATATCGCTATAAGCACCCATGTCAGAGCAAATATAACGTAGGCTAGGATACGGTCCTTCAAATATGCAGAAAGCTTCATCTCAGCACATACCCCTGCTTCTTGCGAGTCTCAATGGCATCGGGAAAACCAAGATCACTCAGCTTTCCGCGAAGGCGGCTTATATTCACCGATAGTGCATTGTCATTGACGAATTCGTCATTATCCCAGAGCGCTGTCATCAGGTCATCGCGGGTGACTATCTCGCCCATTCGGTCAAGCAGCAGCTGAAATATTATCATTTCGTTCTTTGTAAGTACCTGTTCCGTCCCGTTTCTTATAAGACTGCCCTTGACGGTGCTGACTTCCACATCGTGGTAATTCTGCACAGCGCTTACCTTTGCCGAACGTTTCAGTACTGCCGAGATGCGCAGCAGCAGGATTGTGGGATTATAAGGCTTGGTGATGTAATCATCAGCGCCGAAACTCATGGAAAGCACCTCATCCATCTCGTTTGTACGGCTGGTGAGCATGATAACGGGCGTATCATGCTGTCTGCGGAAGTCCTGCAAAAGTGTTTCTCCGTTGGCATTCGGAAGATTTATATCCATAAGTATAAGGTCGGCATCTGTCTGCAAAAGCTGCTGGAGGACGTTCTGATAGTCCGTTATCTGTACGGCTTCATAATCAGCATTGGTCAGCAGTGTGGCGAGTTCTTCTCTGAGCGCACTGTCATCCTCGATGATAAGTATTTTTTTCATGTTATCTCCTCATTGATCTGGAATATGTGCTGTAAAATATTCACAACATATAATTATTGTAACATAGTTCCGATGAAAATGCAAGGCATCGGTAGGAAGCTGCGCACAGGATACGGTAAGATCGGCAGTGGGAGAAATCTAAGTTATATTTCGGCTTACGATTGACTTTTTTGCGGTGGTCTGTTATAATCTATTTAATCAATGAACTGAGGTGATTATATGGAACTGACTAAGGTTACCGATCGTGTCTGGTTTTATCCGTTTGAAAAGGAACGCGACCGACCTATAATCGGATATATCAAAGGTGACAATATGAGTATCGCGGTAGATGCGGGTCATTCGGATGCACATACAAAGGAATTCTATTCCGCACTTGAAGCTGCGGGACTGCCTTTGCCGAAGATAACCGTAATTACACACTGGCATTGGGATCACACCTTCGGTATGCACGCTGTCAACGGGATATGTATCGCAAACGATCTTACTGACAGTTATCTGAGGCAATTCAAGCAGAAGATAGCTGAGAACGGCACGGAAGTATTCCTGTCTCTTGATGAACGTATCCGCAGGGAGTATGATGGTAACAAACCTGTGATCATCACTTTCCCCGATGTAGTATTCACCGATGAGCTGAATATCGATGCGGGCAATTGTCCCGTAAGACTGTTAAGAAGTCAAGCCCCTCACACCGATGATTCGACGCTTGTATTTGCCCAAAGAGAAAAGGTGCTTTTTGTGGGTGATGCAGCAGGGGGAACAGTCCCGACATGGGTAAAAAACCCCGTGCTGTGCAGTCAGCTCGCGGATACGATAGATGCTCTTGATGTGGAGATATGCCTTGAAAGCCACTGGGTGCCTGAAACAAAGCAGGAACTGATAGATGATCTGCGTTCGTTACGATAAGGAGACAGGGGAGTGAATAATGAAACAAGCACTATTGAATTACAGAGAAAAAGCTCTTAAACGCGGTCAGTTCTGGTTGCGGGATGATTTTAAAGATGTTATCCCCGAAATGGCAGAGGAATTTAAAAGGAATTTCCTTATCCCGAGAACCACCGTGACCGATTTTTCACTTTTCAGGGAACGTTTCGGATATGAACTCCCCGATGAGATAAAGGAATATATGAGTCTGTACTGGCATCCGTGTGTTGACGGTGTTTATGATTGTATGCAGCAGAGCGAAAAAGGCTATCACAAGTTCGATGATGCGCTCGTGCTGTTTTCGGTGATGAAAAATAATAATGAGAGCGATGACGATATACTTTTTCAAAAATATGGAATAATCTATTTGACTGAGAATTGGCTTAAAAGCTGTAAAGAGGATGCGGAATATGAACCTCAGCTTGAAAAATATGCAGAGGAAGCTGCCGATTATATCCCGATAGGATGGTCAAGCTATTACGCCTATGAGATACTTTTCAGAAGATCAACGAAGAAGATACATATAGAAGCC
>NZ_CAMHRZ010000040.1 GCF_946187255.1 uncultured Ruminococcus sp. | reverse complement strand
CTTTTCTTTCTCAATGGACTGTTTGGCTTCTTCAATCCATTGGTCTTGATAGGACTGCAGGTTCTTGATGAGGTCGTTGTAGGCGTTGTTCAGGTGGTCGGACACGGTGATGACGAGTTTCTGCTGTGCTTGAGTCACCATCTGTGGAATGAGTTCCTGCACTCGCTCCTTCGACTCGTTTTGCTTACGGTTCATCAGGAACTCGGCACCGATGCCGGCCATCATGCCTGTGGCCATGACGATGCCGCCCACACCCATTGTGGCGCACATGGTGCCTGCAGCGATGACGGTGACGGCGGTGCCGATACGTGCCACGAGACGCATTTTCTTGGTGTCGGCTATCTCTACGTCAGTCGTGGTAGGCACAGCCTCTGGCTCAATTTCGCAACTGATGGGTTGGAGTGAGTTCAGGCTCTTGTTGAACGACTTTCTGATTTCGCTGTTGAGCCAGTTGATGGTGTTGAGCACATCGGCGTTGATTTGCTGAGAGGCTGTCTGGGAGTACATGCGCACTACGTCCTCCAGACGGTAGGGGAGTTCCTTTTCCCAGTAAAGCTTGACGTCTTGGCACATCTCCACGTTGTGTTTGAGTTGGCGGATGGTCTCTGCCTTCTTCTTTTCATCTGCGTCTGTAATGTTATGTACCTTGACGTCCTTTTCCTTTTTCTTCTTATCGATAGCCATATTTATCTGTTCCTTTCAAAATATATTTCAGGAATTTTTCTTTTCCTGCATATATTATAACACACAAACTGTCCCTTTGTACGGACTGCAAATACTATTTTGCACAATCACATTAATGAGTACATATAAATGTACATTTATTATTTAGTCCGTATTTTTGTACAGTCTGCGGCGATCATTCTTCCTCGCAGCACCGCCTGTCTTATGCAGATAGTTATCCTGCAGGCTCCTTTTCCTGAGTATAGCATGACGTGATATGTATCTGCTGTCGGGTTCATAGTATACACCTGTGGCGTAAGCAGGACGGTTCGCGCACACGGGACAATCGGGGTCGCCGCAGACATTCTCCGCCCACCTGCCGCATTTAAGACAGCCCTTAGCGTCATACAGCGGGAAATCATAGAGCATTGCTCCGCAGGTATCGCACACAAAGCCCGTTTCAAACACAAAGCCCTCGTTGACCATCCTGCGCAGCCTTGCGCGGCTTTTAAGGTATTTTTTCCTGTTTTTCAAAATGCATCACCGCCGATATATCGGCATTATTTTATTTCGTCAGACGACTTCGGTATAGTGCAGTTGTAATGCCACTTCGCGTCCAGAAGCCCTGCATTGAAGCCCCCATCGCAGAAATCTATCTTAGCCTTGTCCTCTTCACTGCCCTCGTAGAAGACCTCTTCGGGGCTGGTGAAGTTGAACGCCTTGAACCCGATAAACTCCATGCTTTTCGGGATATATATGCGTTTGAGCGCTCTCAGACAGGCTGCGCTGTATTCTATCATTTTCCTGCACCCGCCGGGGATAACGATAGTTTCAAGGGAATCAGCATTAAGTGCAGTATCTCCTATCCATTCAACACCCTCCGGCACAAAGAATACCTTTCCATCGTACTTAGGCGGTATGAAGTAAAATCTTGTCATATCCTTTGAGTACAGCCCGCCCTCATATACACTGAAATGCTCGTTGTCCTCTTCGACGATAAAGCGTTCCAGCACCTTGTTGTAGTCGAAAATATCACCTTCGATATAAATGACAGGCGCACCGTTTATCGAATTCGGGATATAGAACTCCCTGATGTTACTGACGCTCTCGCGTGTACCTATGAGCCATATACTGCCGTCATCTTCCTCCTCGGTGCTGTAATAGACCTCGCACCCGTCACAGAGGTAGAATTTCTCATCTGTTACAATATGCTTAGTATTCATTTTTTTGTACCGATCACACATCGCATTATGCCGCAGGGGTCGGGCTTGCAGCGGACGTTCTCAAAGCCGTGCTGCACAAGGATCTGCATCACATCGTCCTCCTGACCCATGCCTATCTCGTATATCAGTGTACCGCCTGTTTTCAGCCTGTTCTTCCATATACGGGTAACGTGGCGGTAGAAATCCAGCCCGTCCTCGCCGCCGAAAAGCGCTTCGGCAGGTTCATGGGTGACCTCAGTTTGCAAAGCCTCCATATCATCAGCGGTGAGATAGGGCGGATTGCACACGATAAGGTCGCAGACAGGCAGCTTTTCGGCATCCGCAGGATCAAGCACATCCCCCATTACGAGCTGCACCGCAGATGAATTGAGCCGCAGGTTATCCCGCAGGTATCCCGCAGCCTGTTCGCTTTTTTCGACCGCGTAGACTTCACTGCAGCGCAGGTGCTTTTCCAGCGCGAGGGCGATACAGCCGCTGCCCGCACAAAGGTCTGCAACAATTATGCCGTCCGTTTTTTTGTACTTGTTCACTGCCAGTTCCACAAGGGTCTCGGTATCCTGACGTGGGATCAGCACGCCTTTCCCCACCTTGACGGGGATGCCGTAAAACTCCCATTCTCCCAGCAGATACTGCAAAGGCTCGCCCTTTGCACGCCTGCCGCACATCGCCTCGAATGACTCCTTTACGCCGTCCTCAGCCTGCGTATCCAGAATACGCTCGAATTCCCCGCTGCGGCAGTCCTTGCAAAGTTCCTTCCCCAAAAGCTCGCAGCAGTCAAAATACGCATTGTCGTTGCCAGCTTTTTCAAGCATATCAGCCTGCGCTTTGAGAAGCTCTCTGTATGTCACCATTGATCGTCCTCTTTATTCTCGGGTATAACTGCTTTCAGCGCAGATATTGCACACTCGATCTCCTTTTCATCAGGCTCGCGGGTGGTTATGCGCTGTATCCACAGTCCCGGTGCCGAAAACGCCTTTGTCACGGGATTTGTATACTTACCCGCCAGACGTATCAGCTCATAGGCTATACCCGTTACAACAGGCAAAAGAGCCAGCTTGCACAGTACTCTCAGGGGGATATTAGCCCATGAGAGACGGAATATGGTATTCACAAATATACTTATGAACAGTACCAGGAATATAAAACTGGTGCCGCATCTGGGGTGAAAACGGGTAAATCCCTTAACGTTCTCGGGTGTGAGCTCAGTCTCCGCCTCGTAGCAGGCGATGGTCTTATGCTCCGCACCGTGATACTCATAAAGGCGCTTCATGCTTGGCATGAGTGCAGTAACAGCGGTATAACCGATAAATATGGCTATTTTAAGCAGACCCTCGATCACGTTCTTCACTACTGTATTGAACTCCGCACCCGACAGCTTTTCCACCAGCTTTATCAGCGCAGTGGGCACCCACATGAACAGGAACATGGCCATTACCACACCAATGACCATAGATATGCTCGTTACGATAGGCATCAGCTTATCGCCCAGCTTTTCATCCAGCCATTTTTCAAACTTGGTGGGCTCCTCCATATCCTCATCGGTCATCTGCTTGTCCGCCGAACGGGATATACACTTATAGCCGTCCATCATTGAGGTCACAAAGTTGAATATACCGCGTACAAAGGGTGTTTTCCTGTACCATGCGGGGTTCTTGCCGCCCTTTATGTCCCAGACCTCCAGATCTATCGTGCCGTCGGGCATACGGTTAGCCATAGATGCCTTATCGATGCCGCGCATCATAACGCCCTCTATTACCGCCTGTCCGCCTATTTTTGACTTGAATTTTTCCTTGCCGGCATTACTGCTCATCGGTATCTTTCCTTTCCACTGCCCCTACAGTCTTATCATCGGAGGATATCAGCTCCACATCCACCGTATCACTTTCTTCGGGGCTACCCTCCTGCTCTATACACGGCAGGGTTATCATCACGGTGGTGCCCACACCCTGTTCACTGTCGATAGTAAGTGTGCCGCCGTGTCTGGCTATGATCTCATCCGCCACCGCGAGACCTATTCCCGAGCCGCGGCGGGTATGGTTAGCCTTGAAAAACTTCTGCTTGATACGCGGCAGATCCTCCTTAGATATGCCTATACCCGTATCCGAAACGGAGATACATATATCTCCGCCTTCCTCGTAGGCCTCCACCGAAACAGTGTCGCCCTTGTCGGAATACTTTATCGCGTTGTCCACCACATTGATGAACACCTGTCTCAGCCTGTTCTTATCGCCGTAAACAAAGGGCAGCATATCAGGCTCGAAGTAGTTGAGTGTTATGCCCAGCGCCCTTGCCCTTTCCTGATAGATAAGCACAGTCTCTCCCAGCTCCGCCAGGATATCGATGGTATCCTTCTGCAGGAGAAGCCTGTTATCCTGAATACGCGAGAAATCCAGCAGTTCCTCCACCATTTGTGAGAGCCTTTCGGTCTCGCTGTTTATGACACGCATACCCTTTTTGAAGGTCTCCACATCGCCGTACATGGAAGCGACTGTCTCTGTCCAGCCCTTTATGGCTGTCAGCGGCGTTCTCAGCTCGTGGGATACCGAAGATATGAACTCGTTCTTCATCTGCTCGGTATTTGAAAGCTCCTCCGCCATGTTATTTATGGAGTCGCACAGTTCTCCCAGCTCGTCGTCGCTCTTTTTCTCGATACGCTTGGAAAAATCTCCCTTTGCGTACTTGTGAGTAATATCCGCGATACCTCTTATGGGTATTACTATCTGCCTTATGAAATACATACCCGTGAAGAACATCAGCAGTATTATGCCCGTAACTATGGCGGAAATCATCAGCACTATCATGCCTATCTGATGATCGATATTCTTCATGGAGCTGAGCATCCTCAGCGCTTCGTAGTCACAGCCCTTCGGTGATATCACCGATGTGACCGCCACCACCTTTTCGCCTGTGGGCAGCTTGATTATCTGTGCCGCCGTTCCCGCTGCCGATGCCTTTGCTTCGGCATAATCGCTCATGCTGTCGCCGCCCTGCAATGAGAACCCCGATGAAGTAACATCCACCGTGCCCTCGGCGGTTATCGCCATAAGCTCTATCCGGTCCTTGTCCTCATAGGTCTCAACTATATTTCTTATCTCGGAGTTATAGTTGGTGGTATCTCCCGCCGAATTTTTCAGCGAGGTAGTGATAACGTTCATCTTTGAGGTGACGTACTGCTTTGCGGATGAATAGTAATAGCTTCGCACAATGACGATCAGCACGATCTCCACAGCCAGCAGTATCAGCGTGACTATGCCCATACTGTTGACCAGCCAGTGGCGGGTGATGCTTTCCCCGCCGCGATATTTTCGTTTGCTATTTACGCTCAATCTAAACTAAGCCCCTTTATTTCAGACGCTGCCGCCCGACCACTTGTAGCCGAAGCCCCATATAGTCAGTATATACTTGGGATTTGAAGGTTCGTCCTCTATCTTCATGCGTATGCGCCTGATATTTACGTCAACTATCTTGTCGTCGCCGTAATAGCTCTCGCCCCAGATATGGTTGAGTATGCTGGATCTGTCAAGTGCAGCATTCTGGTTCTTGAAGAAATACTCCATTATCTGGTATTCCACCTGTGTCAGATCGATCTGCTTGCCGTTTTTGAGCACGGTACGGCTCTTCAGGTTGAGCACGAAGGGTCCCGAATTTATGGTAGATGCCTCTTCGGGCTTCACTGCGGAACGATTGACACGCCTGCACACTGCATCGACTCTCGCTATCAGCTCGGATATGGAAAAGGGCTTGGTGATATAATCGTCCGCACCGCTCATCAGGCAGGATATCTTGTCCATTTCCTGGCTCTTGGCTGAAAGCATGATTATTCCGACTGAATTATTTCTCTCGCGTATCTTCTTGCACACCTGCATACCGTCGATGCCGGGCATCATGATATCCAGCAGTGCCACATCAAATCCGCCCTCGTTCTCATCGTAGGCTTTGAGCGCGTCCTCGCCGCAGTTTACATCCACGACCTCATAGCCGCTCCTCACCAGATTTATCACAACAAATTCGCGGATAGAGTCCTCATCTTCACAAACAAGTACCTTTTTCATTGTCTTCGCTCTCCTCTCGGTAAATATATCGGTATATACAGTAAACGCCATTGAAATTGCTGACTGACGAACTTGTACTCGTCTCAAAGTGCAATTAATAATGCCGTTTACTGTAAAAGCACGCCCCTCAGTCAACGATATAGAAGTTGTTCTTGACCTCGTCTATCGTAAGTATGAGCTGTTCGCGCTTATCGGCGGGCAGCTTGACGTAATAATCCAGCTGACCCTTATTTGCTATTAGCCTGTATCCGTCGTCCACATAGGAACGGCTCTCCTTTCGGCTGACTGCCGCGATGCGCATTATCTCGGTCTTCGAGTCGTTTATATCGCCGTTGTACTTATAGAATACAAGCTCGGAATTATCTGCCTCACGCTTGACGGTCACCTCATCGTTCCACCTGTTGGGGAAGGCGAAAAAGTAGCCGTTGGATATGGAGTAATACCCGTGAAACTTTTCTTTCAGATCAAAGAAATCCTCATACACGTTCCACGTCGTCATATATATCATCTCATCGATTATGGCGTTCTCGTAGCCTGTCATAGGCTTTGCGGAGGGTATCTCAACGATACCGTCGCCGTCAACATCGGTGCTGTAATATCCCGTTGGTCTGGTACACAGCGGCAGCAGCTTTTGTGGGCTCAGCTGCATGGGGTTTTGCAGAGTGGAATACCTGTAATAGACTATCTCCGTCTGCAAATTGCCGTCCTGATCAAGACCGTCAATGAATATCGCCTCATGCTGCTTGTTCAGCAGACCCGAGCAGGTATTGACATAGTACTGCACGTTGTCGCACATATCTATACCTTCGGTCTTGACAAGTTCATTGTCCGCCGACATATCCAGCAGTGACGCTTTTGCTGAGATAACGCCTGTTTCCGCATTGGTCTGCTGCTGTATCGTGACTATCTCGCGGTAGCCGTCATAGTTTATATCCAGCGTATCCAGCACCGAATAGGTATCAGTACCTATACGCTTGAATTCGCCGTTATAGCAGCTGTATATCTCCAGTGTGCAGTCACTGCCCGTGACAGGCTGATAGCCCACCAGCACGCAGTACCTGTTCTTCTCGCCCATCTGGGAGATTATTACCCTGTCCACTTCGGTGCCTGCGCCTGCCAGCTCCTTCACAGAATACCATCTGCCCTCATCGTCCTTATCCAGCAAATTTACACGGATACCCTCATCGGAGCCGCCGCCTGTGTTATACTCATAAAACACCAGCGCTTCCTCGCCCTGTTCGCCGTCAAGGTCGGCGATCACGAATGCCGAACGGTTATCGCCGTTTCGGGGATATTTCAGGGTGATGCTGCCGCCCACCGCTGCGGTGAGCGCTTCATGTATCTCTCCCTGCTCCTCTGTGAGCTTGGGAGCATTCAGCAGTCCGTCCACAGTAAAGCTCATACCCGTACAGCCGCTTAAAAACAGACTCGCTGCCGTCACTGCTGCGGTCAAGCCGATATGTATACTGCGCACTAGATCACTTCCGTTCCATCATTTTTTCACACATAATTATTATAACACATTTAGCGCCCCATTGCAAGTGATTTCACTGATTTTTCACCACTTTACAGGCAAAAAAACGGCTCCGCAGAGCGAAGCCGTACTTATATTATCTGCCTAAAATATCCTCGAAGCTGAACACTTCTTCGGTGGGTCTGCTGTCCTCATCACCTATGATATAAACCTGATTTGAGAACAGTCCGTATCTTACTACGTCCTCATCACTGACATAGCCCTTTATCCTTACGCTGGCAAACTCGGCATTCCTGATACCGCCTATAACCGCCATGCTGCCCTTTACGGTGGTATAGAGCTCATAGCCGTGACCTCTGTCGAGGTATACCATGTACTCATCGCAGCCCTCGATACTGTTCCAGGAAATAACTGCGAAGTCTTCTGTAAGGTTGTCGAGTTTAGCCTCTGTAACTTCGGTAAGAGATACGGTCACGCGGTTTGAAGCTTCGGTATAGAATCTCTCGCCCTTTCTGACATTATAGCCCTTGACGAAATATACCGAACCTGCAAGATCATCAGCTGCGTAGCAGCAGTTATCCACCTCAGCGACTTCTTCTTCCTTGCCGTCCTCAGTCACTTTGTATACCACATAACCCAGTGCATCGGGTATCTTGTTCCATTCAAGACCTTCATCGTCCGAGTCGAGTATCAGCTCGCCCTGAGGAGGATAATTGACACCGCTGAATTCGCACACATTTGACGAAGAGGAACGGAACATCCTGCCGTCAAGCTCGGTATAAGCCTGTACATAGTACTTGCCTGTAGAGTTGTTTATCAGGGTGAAATATGTATCCTCAACGAAGAATTCCTCAGAGCCGTACTGATCGGTAAATGTTACCACATATCCGTCCGCATCTTCCACTTCTGTCCAGAACAGCTTGTTTGCGGATCTTTCAACTCTCGGTGCATACGAAGGCGCATTGCCGGGAAGTACGATCTCTTCGGAATAATCGCCGTTCATACCGTTCTTGTTGTATGCTCTTACAACTGCGGTATATTCACCCAGATTATTTCCGCTGATGACAAAGCTTGTCCCGCCGGTATTGCCAACGTAGGACATTTTGCCGTCCTTGACTTTGTATACGTCGTAGCCGACTGCCTTATCCACTGCCGACCAGTTGAGCCTTACCTTATCGATGCCTGCCCTCTCAGCGGTAAGATCCTTAGCCTGTCCGTTAAAGCCGTCCACCAGTGAAGAGCTCTTGCCGTAGTATTTTTTACCGCCGTAATAGTTATATGCGGCTACGGAGTACTGCTGTGCTTCCTGACCGTCGAGGTCGAAGGAAGTGCCTTTGACATCTGCGATGGCATAGCTTGACTTGCCGTCATTTGTGCCGTATACGGTATAACCGTCAGCGCCCGTTGCAGCGTTCCAGCTGATAACGCCGTCAGTTATGGAAGCATTCAGCTTGGTCTGCGGCGAGAAATCCACCTTGTACATAACATTGGTATCAACGTTACCCTTTATGCCGTCAACATAACCGTCGTTGCCGTACTGCCATATATCGTAGATACCGCTGTAATCGATATAGGAGCCGTAGGCTGCTATCCATACCCTGTAATCATTTCCCAGTGAGGGGCCGTCGATATAATGTGTGAGCCAGTTATAATTTGCATACACTCCCGACTGATAGCCGTAGGTCTCTATCCTGTCACAGAAGGCTTTGCAAAGGTCTGTCTTCTGCTTTACAGATAGTCCTGCGGAATCCAGTCTGCCGCGATCCCAGTCAACGCTCTCGATATCGAAATATACGGGCAGCTCCAGATCATAGCCTTTGAGAGCGGCTGCACAGAAATCAGCTTCCTCCTGTGCTTCTTTGACGTTGATAGCCTGAGTGTAGAAGTATACTCCCACATCAAGACCCGCAGCCTTTGCGCCCTTGATATTCTCGTAGTATCTGTCATCTATCATAAGTGTTCCCGCCGAGCCGTAACCTCTTACGCCCAGCCTGATGATAGCATAATCGATACCGTCGTTCTTGACTTTTTTCCAGTCGATGGTGGACTGCCACTGAGAAACATCGATGCCGAAGGATCTGTCCAGACCGTTGAACCTGCTGTCATGGGTGAGGTGAGTGCCGTAAGCAGTTGCCTCATTGAGATGGCTCTGTACCATACCCGCAGGTGATCTCTTCTCCAGTGCTTTCTCCACCTGACGATGCTTGTATTTCAGATAACCCGCATCCTGTGATGCATCGGCGTACCTGACCTCAAAGTTCTGTCCGCCTGCGCTGATAGTTTCGTGCGCTGCTTCATCGGCTGACGCCGCAATGCCTGCACCGGCGCACATTAAGCACGCCAGCAGCATTCCCGCCGCCGCTTTAAAAAAATCCATAATTATATAAAACCTCCGTGATAGTTACACTTTATTACACAACGGTTACATTTTATCTCAATCATTATACTCGATTTCATAATATTTGTCAATAGACAGTTTTTTCCTGGAATGACAAAAAGCTCCTCAATTTGGCAGAAAAAGGAAATTTTAGCCAAATGTGAGGAGTTAAATGTGATATTATGTACAAAAATATGCTGACTTTATAATGAAATTTTTATACTATTTGTTTTCGATAGCGTGTATCTTATCTACTCTGCGCTGATGTCTTCCGCCCTCGAAAGGAGTATCGATGAAGACCTTTATCAGCTCGCAGGCAAGCCCTGCACCTACTACCCTGGCACCGATGCACAGTACATTGGCATCATTATGGGCACGGGTGAACTTTGCTGAGAAATAATCCGAACAGCAGGCAGCCCTTATCCCTTTCACCTTGTTGGCAGCCATAGACATACCTATGCCCGTGCCGCATATCAGCACAGCAAGATCGCACTCGCCGCCCGTTACCTTAGCACATACTTCCTCCGCCTTATCGGGATAGTCGCACTTTTCGCCATCCTGTACTCCAAGGTCGATATACTCCACACCGATCTCATCAAGATACGCAAGTACCTCCGCTTTGAGCGCAGGACCCGCATGATCGCAGCCTATTGCAAGCTTCATGTTTTTACCTCCATATAGTTTAGAATTACTGTACTCAGTTATCTCTGTGTGCCTTGTCCTTTTCAGCCTTTGTAGCCTGTAGATAGGATACCTCCAGCACATCAGCCGCACACATTATCCCAGGGTGATCATTGACCGCAAGACACAGCGATGATGCCCTTTGAAGAATGCAGTTCAGCGGAGCTGTACGCACTCCCGCGTCCTCCGCAAAGCGAGAGAACTTCATTTCCTCTGCACAGTCGCCCACAAGCATAACGCCCTTTTCATAAGACACGCCCGCAAAGAACTCGTCCTCGCCGCACACTCTGTCTTCTGATATTCGAGTGATCTTTCCGCCGCTGCATTCAAACTCCGCAGCGTATACCATTTTAGGTCTTGCACGCAGCACCGAAACTATCCTGCCCTCAAAGGCGATACAATTATAAGCAAGAGAGAGCAGTGTGGAAACGCCCGCCGCCTTTATATTTGGCGCACCCAGACATATCCCTTTTACTGCCCCCACACCGATGCGCAGACCCGTATACGACCCGGGACCGTTAGCCACCGCGATGCAGTCAATATCAGGATAATCAAGACCTGTTTCCTCCAGCGCCTTAGTCACCATAGGTAGTATCACCTGAGAATGGGTCAGCTTGGTATATACCGTCTTTTCCCACAGCAGCAGTCCGCCGTCACTCAGGGCGACAGAAGCTGTCTTGCCGCTGGTATCAATAGCTAATATCTTCAAATCTGTCATCTCCGTCGCAGGTCTCCAGTATGAGCTCGCGCTCGCTGTCGGAGAGCCTGTTTATCGTAATAATAATGCTGCTGTCGGGCAGGTCATCCTCGATATTCTCCGACCATTCCACCGCAAGAACGGCATCATCGTCCATATAATCGAAAAATCCCGTAGTATCAAGATCCTCGCCCGATGTTATGCGGTACATATCAAAATGTATCAGGCTTAGTTTGCAGTCCACTTTTCGGTACTCATTCACCAGTGCAAATGTCGGTGAAGTCACTTCGTCACCAAGTCCCATGCCCTCTGAGATACCTCTGGTGATAGTGGTCTTGCCCGCACCCAGTCCGCCGCGATAGGCAAGTACATCCCCGCCCCGTAGTCTTCTGCCTATCTCCCGCCCGAGAGCAATGGTCTCTTCGGGAGAAGCAGTTCTGAAAGTATAGTTCAATTTATCACAACCTATGTATATTTGTAAAGATCAGCTTTTTTCTCCCACAAAGCTGTGAGTGCCGTAGTAGTTCAGCATAAGATCCACCATTCTTCCGTAGGATCTCTTTCCGTCGGAAACGCCGTTTGCCTGTAATGATGTCTCCATAGCCTTATCACTTACCTCACTGACGGTCTCGCTGTCGAATACGGTATCCTCAGCCTCCTGCACTGACACCCAGTATTCTCTGTTGGCGTCGATATCTGTCCAGACCTGGTCGGATATGGCATAATCCAGCAGGAACTTGGTATCCTCATCACAGTAATCATAAAGCTGATTGCGCACATAAGTCAACGCGGAAAGATAACCTGAATAACGATAATCCACATTGTCGCTGCGGTCGCAGGCTACGAAAGCGATAAAGTTTGCTTCCTCCTCGCGGATAAAGCCCTTTGTATGGGCGAGCTCATGGCAGGTGGTGCATGGCAGCTTTGCCTTGTACATATCATTATTGTAGGTCGCTTCCATAGAGAAGGGCAGATACAGCCCCATAAGATCCATCTGGCTCATGAAGAACGAGCAGTAAACAGGCTTCGGGCGCACCTCATAGCCCTCAAAGCCCACGAATTCCTCCGACATGGCATCGATGGCTTTTCGCGGTGTTTCGTCGGTATCGGCTGTTAGTATGAAACAGCCGTTCTCATCACGGGTGACCTGCGTTGAAAGCTCATTTATCTGCGCGGTTATGCGGAATGCAAGCACTGTGAGATCTTCGGTGGTATGCTCCTCCGAGACTATACCGTTCATTTCCTCAAAGGTGGATGTGTGGTACAAAATAAAGCAGTTCAGTGTTTCTGTACCGAGGATGAACACGAATATCCAGCCGTATATAAATCCGAAGACCCGTGCGACCTTGCCGCGTCTGCCTTTCTTTATTATCAGCAGCACGATCATCACAAGCAGCGACAGCGGTATCCCGAACACCGCCACAGCTATCAGCAGTTCTCCGAAGGAGAAAGGCAGCAGTGAGGTCAGCCTTCCGTAGGTCTGCCCCCACAGCGGGAATATATTCTGCTGATAGAAGTCGCAGAAGGGCGTACTAACCCACGCAAGTGCATTCAGCAGCACGAAAAATACCGTGCTGCCTATCAGCCATGCCAGCTGTCTGTGCTTGTGCTTTTTATCCGACTTTTCGGACACTTTTACGTCACTGTCCTCTGATGTCACATTCTCGGACTTGACTTTGGTCTTCATTGTACACCTCAGTTCAGTTTATCAGAACAGCCCGTAGATATTGCCCTTATTATCACAGTCGATATTGTTAGCCGCAGGCACCTTCGGGAGTCCCGGCATAGTCATTATATCGCCTGTATAAGCCACAACAAATCCCGCACCTGCGGAAACTCTCAGGTCGCGCACGGTGATCTCGAAGTTCTCGGGCTTGCCCAGCTTGGTGGGGTCATCGGACAGTGAATACTGTGTCTTTGCCACACAAACGGGGATATCGCCGTAACCCAGTTCGTTAATCTCCTTCAGAGCCTTTTCAGCCTGTGCGGTATAGATAACGCCGTCAGCGCGGTATATCTCCTTAGCGATAATGTCCAGCTTTTCCTTGATAGGCAGCTTTTCGTCATACAGCGGCTTGAAATCGCTCTCATTCTTCTCGATGGTAGCGACAACCTTTTCAGCCAGATCCTTTCCGCCTTCGCCGCCCTTAGCGAATATCTCAGCCAGAGATACCTCAACGCCCATATCAGCACAGGTGCGCTTGATGACTTCTATCTCCGCATCGGTATCGGTATGGAAACGGTTGATAGCCACCACAACAGGCACGCCGAACTTGCGCATATTCTCGATATGAGTTTTCAGGTTTACGATGCCCTTTTCCAGTGCTTCAACATTCTCATTGGTAAGCTCAGCGCGGGGCACACCGCCGTTGTATTTCAGCGCACGGATAGTAGCCACCAGCACTACGCAGCTGGGCTTGAAGCCTGCAAAACGGCACTTGATATCAAAGAACTTCTCCGCACCCAGGTCGCTGCCGAAGCCTGCCTCGGTAATGGTATAATCAGCCAGTTTGAGAGCCAGCTTGGTGGCCCTGACGGAGTTACAGCCGTGTGCTATATTTGCAAAGGGACCGCCGTGAATAAGTGCGGGGTTGTTTTCAAGAGTCTGCACCAGATTTGGCTTCAGTGCATCCTTCAGCAGTGCGACCATTGCGCCGCAGCCCCCAATATCCTTAGCGAATACGGGCTTGCCGTCAGTGGTATAAGCCACGAGAATGCGCTCTATACGCTTTTTCAGGTCATCCAGGTCGGAAGCCAGACAGAGTATAGCCATTATCTCGGAAGCAACGGTTATCTGGAAGGAATCCTCTCTCGGGATACCGTTGACCTTTGAGCCCAGACCGATGATGATATCTCTCAGCGCTCTGTCGTTCATATCGAGACAACGCTTGAACATTATCCTTCTCTGATCGATATGCAAAGGATTTCCCTGCTGCATGGAGTTGTCAATCAGTGCGCAGAGCAGGTTGTTCGCTGCGGTAATGGCGTGCATATCACCGGTGAAATGCAGGTTGTTATCCTCCATAGGTACTACCTGCGCATATCCGCCGCCTGCTGCGCCGCCCTTGATACCGAACACGGGTCCAAGAGAAGGCTCTCTCAGTGCAAGTATTGAATTCTTGCCGATCTTATGCATAGACTCATGCAGACCAACAGAGATAGTAGTCTTGCCCTCGCCTGCGGGAGTGGGGTTGATAGCGGTGACCAGTATCAGTTTGCCGTCGGGCTTATCCTTAGTCTTTTCATAAAGCGACTCTGACAGCTTAGCCTTATAGTGACCGTAGGGCTCATACTCCTCCTCGGAAATGCCGAGCTTCTTAGCGATCTCGGAAATTTTCAGCATTTTAGCCTGCTTGGCTATCTCGATATCTGACAGCATTAGGATCAGTTCCTTTCATAAGAAAAATAATACTCTTTAATTATAGCACACGGTCTCGAAAATTGCAAGTACCAAATACGGTGTTTTATAATTCATAATTCATAATTCACAATTCATAATTTTGGGTGTGGGCGAGCTACTTTTGCTTTGCGGATGCAAACTACCGTCCAAATAAGCGCGGGCGGTCACAAATAAACCGCGTCTGCAAAAGCCCGATACCCGCACAAACTAACCGCGTAAACCACCGCCCGCGCTGAGATCAGCGGCGCCAGCTCGTTGATCTCTCGACCCGAAGAATGAGGGGCGACCTGTCAACGCACTCTGTCGTGCTTTCGGGAGCAAACACAATGCTGATTGACCCTATCACTTATACTCCTGCTTTTATCGAAAGGGACTGCTGAACGACCGCTCGGAAGCGCTTC
This sequence comes from uncultured Ruminococcus sp., assembly GCF_946187255.1. GTDB lineage: Bacteria > Bacillota > Clostridia > Oscillospirales > Ruminococcaceae > Hominimerdicola. The sequence continues at coordinate 3,379 of NZ_CAMHRZ010000040.1, read as the reverse complement.
GCTGTCCTCGCTGGTGGACGCGCGGCAATGTATTCCCGCACACAGAAAGAGCGTGGACGGTTGTTTGTCCACGCTCTTGTGTTTGTTATTGCCGCGCTTTATTTGGGCGTTAGCTTGTTTTTCTCTTATAGTTTGCTGTGCATTTTGGCTTTGTGCCTTGGTGATTGAGGCTCTGCCTCAAACTCCGCAAGCCTTTCGCGAAAGGCTTGACCCAAAGCTCGCTTCACGCTATAGTTTGTGGTTAGCGCTCATTTGCTGCCGCGTTCACAGCTTCAATGGGCACCGAGCGTCTTTTACACTTCACAGCAAAGTCCGTGACGTGCCCGCCCGTCCGGCGTTAGGACCCGTCCGGCGATAGGACTTAGGACTCTTTCAGCAGGTCGTCCATTGCATAAAGACCTGCGGACTTGCCTTTCAGGAAAACTGCCGCATTTACAGAACCTACCGCAAATACGCTCTTGGAATGTGCCTCATGTTTCAGGCTCACTACCTCGTCACGTCCCGCAAAGATTATCTCATGCTCACCGACGATAGTGCCGCCGCGTACAGAGTGCATACCTATCTCGTTCTTACTTCTCTTGGCGCGTACAGAATGTCTGTCATAGGTATAGCTGCATCTGTTGTCCAGCTCGTTATTTATTGCCTCAGCCAGCATTATCGCAGTGCCGGAAGGTGCATCCACTTTCTGGTTGTGGTGCTTCTCGATTATCTCGATATCGAACTGGTCGCCCAGAATCTTTGTAGCCCTGCGTGCAAGATCAGCCAGCAGATTGATACCCAGTGACATATTAAAGGTGAAGAACAGGGGTATCTGTTCGGCAGCCTTCTTGATCTTTGCTGTCTGCTCCTCGTTATAACCTGTGGTAGCAATTACCAGTGCTGTGCCGTTTGACAGGCAGTAACTCAGCAGATCGTCAAGGGTAGAGGGGTGAGAAAAGTCGATGATGACATCGGGCTTTTCGCTGAGCTTTGCGGTGCTGTCAACTATGGGAAAATCAGCGTACTGTGTTGTGACCTTATCGATACCCGCAGTAACTTTGCAATCGTCACGTCCGCTTATGATATCAGCGATAACTTTACCCATGTGACCGTTAGCGCCGCATATAACTATATTTGTCATTATTATCAGTCCTTTCGTTTGTACAATCAGTTTACATCATATCCCAGGGATCTTCGCACTCGGGCATATCGCTGTCGTAATATACCGAGCCGTTTTTGATACCCATTTTGATATGTACGGGAACATCCTCATAATCGCCTTCCCAGTCATAATCGGCGGGCTTGGCAACTTTTAACATTTTTGCAAGCTCCTTTGCAGCAGCTTTATGAGTATCATCATTTTTACCGCCGATGGCAGGTCCGCTGGGTCCCTGATATATCTCCAGATACAGGATCTCGCCGTCCTCAGACTTTGCAGCGACCACCATGCTGAATATATTCTCATAGTCCTCGGTGAAAAAATCCGGCTGACCAAACAACGCGATAGCCTGTCCTGGGTAGCGCACTTCTGCGTCCTGCGAGCCGTCGGAAACGCTCATGATATTACATTCGCCGTCGTATTTCTGCCTGTCTGCACGTTCAAATGTGTACATATTATTCTCCTTTATGATAAGAGGGCAGAGCGTTCACCGCTCCGCCCTCCGAAAAACATTTACTTGATAAGTCCCAGCTCGGTCATCTTAGCCTTGAGCTTCTCGATCTTAGCCTCTTCCATCTTGATAAGGGGCAGGCGGCATTCGCCTACGTCCCAGCCCATGAGGTTGAGTGCTTCCTTGACGGGGATGGGGTTGACATCGCAGAACAGTCCGTTGGAATTTGCAAATTCCAGCACTTTGTTCATCTTAGCCTGTGCTTCGGGATACTTGTTATCCAGACAAAGCTGTGCGATCTCGTGAGTCTCCTTAGGCATAACGTTGGACAGAACGGAGATAACGCCCTTGCCGCCCAGCGCCATGATAGGAACGATCTGATCGTCGTTGCCCGAATAGATATCCAGCTCATCGCCGCAGAGCGCTGCAACTCTTGCTATCTGCGAGACGTTGCCGCTTGCTTCCTTGACAGCCACGATGTTCTTCACCTTAGCCAGCTCCTTCAGAGTCTCGGGTGTGATATTGACACCTGTTCTGGAAGGAACATTGTAAAGGATTATCGGGATATTTATAGCGTTTGCGATAGTTGTATAGTGTACTATCAGACCCTTCTGAGAGGTCTTGTTATAGTAAGGTGTAACCAGCAGTACAGCATCAGCGCCCAGCTCCTCAGCCTTCTTGGAAAGACCTACGGCATACTCGGTATGGTTGGAGCCTGTGCCTGCGATAACGGGTACTCTGTGGTTTACCTTATCGATAGCGTACTTTATAGCTTCAACGTGCTCATCATCGCCCATTGTGGAGCTTTCGCCTGTGGTGCCGCAGATAATGATAGCATCGGTACCCTCAGCGATCTGCCATTCGATAAGCTCGCCCAGCTTATCGTAATTGATAGAACCGTCGGCGTTCATGGGAGTGACGATAGCCACGCCTGCGCCTGTAAAAATGGTATTCTTCATAATTATTCTCCTTGATCTTTACGATCAATATTCAGTTATCGGCGGTATACGCTGCGGCTTCTGTGCCACAGGATATCCGCGTCATTGATATCAGTCAAAGTAGCCCTTTGCAGCCAGCAGCTCTGCCAGCAGTACAGCACCGCCTGCAGCGCCTCTCAGGGTGTTGTGAGACAGGCAAACGAACTTATAATCGTACTGAGTATCCTCTCTCAGTCTGCCGATGGATACTGCCATACCGCCTTCAAGGTTTCTGTCCAGCTTAGCCTGAGGTCTGTCGTTCTCCTCGAAGTAGTTGAGGAACTGCTTGGGAGCAGAAGGCAGATTCATCTCCTGAGGAACACCTGCGAATTCCTTCCATGTCTGAAGGATCTCTTCCTTGCTGGGCTTGTTCTCGAAAGTTACGAATACAGCAGCGGTATGACCGTCAGAAACGGGAACTCTCAGGCACTGTGCAGTGATAGCGGGAGTTGTTGCATCAACGATCTTGTCACCCTCGATGTGGCCCCAGATCTTCATGGGCTCCTGCTCGGACTTCTCCTCCTCACCGCCGATATAGGGGATAACGTTATCCAGCATCTCAGGCCATGTCTCGAAGGTCCTGCCTGCGCCGCTTATCGCCTGGTAAGTGCAGGCAAGTGCCTTAGTTACCTTGAACTTGGTGTGCAGGGGTGCCAGTGCGGGAACATAGCTCTGCAGTGAGCAGTTGGACTTAACTGCGATAAAGCCTCTCTTTGTGCCGAGTCTCTTTCTCTGGGAAGCGATGATCTCGATGTGCTCGGGGTTGATCTCGGGGATGACCATAGGAACATCATCGGTATGTCTGTGAGCGGA
>NZ_CAMHRZ010000039.1 GCF_946187255.1 uncultured Ruminococcus sp. | reverse complement strand
GCTCGGAGACGCTTCGCTGTCCTCGCTGGTAGACGCGCGGCAATGTATTTACGCAGAAAGAAAGAGCATGGACGGTCGTTTGTCCACGCTCTGTTGTTTGTTATTGCCGCGCTTATTAGGGCGGTAGTTTTGTGTGCTAATAATACACAGTTTCCACGTCGCTTTTGTGCCTTGACCGAGAGGCTCTGCCTCTCGAGCTCTCCGCAAGCCTGCTAGCGCGAGGCTTGAGCGCGCGCTTTATTTCGCGGCTTAGTTTGTTATGGTCGCTCGTTTGCATCCGCGTTCGGAAGTTTGATGGCTACTTAGCGCCATGCATCAGCTCTATTACTTCCTGCATCAGCTCCGGTGAACGCTGCTGCTTCGCCGCTGTTACCGCAAAGTACGGTTTCAGCTCATCCACAAACTTCACCCTGCTCTTATACTTCCCTGCCAATGCCGCTATCTGCTTCGGTTCTATGCTCGTAATGTAGAACTGCATCTTCTGCCCCGTCTGCTTTATCTCCTTGATGCCCAGCTGCGATGCCTTATTCCTCAGCAGTGCCACCTGCACCAGTCCCAGCACTGCCTTCGGCGGGTCGCCGTAACGGTCTATCAATTCATCCAGCACATCGCGGGAATCTTCCTCGCTGGCTATCGATGCTATCTTCCTGTACGCATCTACCCTCTGTGCTGAATTCTCTATATATCCGTCGGGGATATACGCATTTATCGCGATATCCACCAGGCAGTCTTCGGGTGAATGAGGTATCTCCTCGCCCTTCTGCTCGGCAATGGCTTCGTTGAGAAGTCTAAGGTACATATCATAACCCACCGCTTCCATGTGTCCGTGCTGCTTTGCGGAGAGTATGCTTCCCGCACCGCGTATCTCCAGATCTCGCATTGCTATGTGGAAGCCCGAACCGAACTGGGTGAATTCTCTTATCGCCTGCAAGCGCTTGCTGGCAGTCTCATTCAGCACCTTGCCCCTTCTGAACGTGAAGTAAGCAAAGGCTCTCCTGTTTGAACGTCCTACTCGCCCTCTAAGCTGGTGCAGCTGTGAAAGTCCAAGTCTGTCCGCGTCCTCGATTATCAGGGTATTGACATTGGGAACATCGATACCCGTTTCTATCAGTGTGGTGCATACAAGTATATCCACCTCATGCTCCACCACCTGCCGCCATATCTCGGAAAGCTCCTTTTCGTCCATCTGTCCGTGAGCGTAGGCTATACGCGCTTCGGGGATGCTTTGCTGCAAACGGTCAACGGTGCGGAGTATGGTATCTATGCGGTTGTGGATATAGTACACCTGTCCGCCTCTTCTCAGCTCCTTGCTTATCGCCTGGAGTATCACGCCGTCGTTATGCTCGATGACGTAGGTCTGTATCGGGTGTCTGTCCATAGGCGGTTCTTCGATAACGGACATATCGCGTATGCCGCTGAGCGCCATATTCAGCGTTCTGGGTATGGGGGTTGCGGAAAGGGTCAGTATATCCACACCGGGATGGCTCTCCTTGAATTTCTCCTTATGAGCCACACCGAAGCGCTGTTCCTCGTCGATTATCGCAAGACCCAAGTCCTTGAACTGCACGTCCTTTGATACCAGCCTGTGGGTGCCTATGATAAGATCCACAGTACCTCTTTTCAGCTCCCTGACGATAGCCGCCTGCTCCTTTGGCTTGCGAAAGCGTGACAGCAGCTCCACCTTTACGGCAAAATGCTCAAATCGCTTTATCGCCGTCTGATAGTGCTGCCATGCAAGTACAGTAGTCGGTGCGAGTATGGCGCACTGCTTGCCGTTGACCACGCATTTGAACGCGGCGCGCATGGCTACCTCGGTCTTGCCGAAACCCACATCGCCGCAGAGAAGTCTGTCCATAGGGGTAGATTTTTCCATATCCCCTTTTATCTCGCTTATCGCCCTCAGCTGGTCGTCCGTTTCCTGATAGTCGAATCTTTCCTCGAAATCCATCTGCCAGTCATCATCGGGGTCAAAGGCGTAGCCCTTTGCCATCTGCCGCTGTGCATACAGCTTTGTCAGTTCCTCCGCCATATCCTTTACAGCGGCACGGACTTTGTTCCTTGTGCGCGTCCATTCGGTAGAGTTGAGTTTGTTGAGCTTTACCGCACCGTCATCTCCGGGACCCACATATCTCGAAACCAGGTCCAGCTGTGTAACGGGGACATAAAGCACATCCGTGCCCGCATAGCTTATGGTGATATAGTCCTTCTTTACACCGCCCGTTTCGATGTTCTGTATGCCCATGAACTTGCCTATACCGTACATGGAATGTACCACCAGGTCGCCCGCATGGATATCCGAAAGGGTCTTTATCTCCTCGCCTGCCTTGTGCTTGGGCTTTTTGCGCTTTGCGGTCATGGCTTTCATCTGGGTGATGAGCGCACAGCCTATGGTCGGGTAGTCATATCCTGCGGAAAGACTGCCCGTGCGAACATACACCCTGCGGGGGACAAGTTCCCAGTCTCCGTCCATCTGCACAGCATCCAGTCCCGCTTCACGCAGGTCTTTGACTATGATAGGCACCGTTTTCTCGGAACCTGCCAGCACAACGGTGCAGTAGTTATTTTCACACAGGGTCTGCAATTCCTCCTGCAGAGCCACCATGCTTCCGCCCCATGCAGAGGTCTGACGGCAGTCGGTATTTATCAGCTTTTTAAGTTTGATACTGTTGAGCGACCGCATAAAGGTATCCATGAATATGGTCTTCATGCCCACGATACGGCTCTCCGCCTTTCCCATATCAAGACAGAAGCCCTCCAGCCGCTTGAAAAGTATACCCTCTGTATAGAGTATCTTCAGATCCTCCGCCAGTTGTGCCAGCGAGGCTTTGCCCTTTTCGATACAGTTGTTGTACTCCGATACAACGCAGAAACCGCTGCCGAAATAGTCAAACACCGAAGCTGTCTCGCTGTAGGCAAGGGAATAGTACTTATCAAGGTTTGAAAGCGTGATGCCGCCGTTCACAAGGTCGATATCCTTCTGTATATTCTCCCTTATCTTGTCAGCCAGCTTGCCGCGTGCGGACTTTGCCAGTTCCTCCATGCGGCGGATGAGTTCACTGCTGTCGGGGAATATCACTTCCAGTGCGGGTGCTATGGTCACGCTGTCAAGGCTTTCCGAACGGCGCTGTGATTCCACATCGAAATACGCCATAGTATCAACTTCGTCGCCCCACAGCTCGATACGAACGGGCTGTCTGTCCTGCACAGGGAATATATCGACTATGGAGCCCCTCACCGCAAACTGCGCAGCGCCCTCCACCTGATCTGTCCTTGTATATCCCGCCGCCAGCAGCCTTTTTTGCAGTTCGGCTATATCCAGCTCGCCGCCGTTCTCGATGGTGAAGGTATACTCCCTCAGTGCCGCAGGCGGGATAGTCCCCTGAAGACAGGCTTCCATGCTTGCCGCCATTATCCTGCACCTGCCCGATACTATATCCGAAAGTGCCGCTATACGCCTTTGCTCGTATTCACGGGATATGCCCTCCATATAGGCAAAATTCATATCCTTTGCAGGATACACGCAGGCTATCTGCTCTCCTGCCATCTCGTTGATATCGGCAGTCATCTTTGTGGCATCCGCTTCGTCCGCGCATATCAGCAGACAGCTGCCCAGAGAGGACAGCGCCGCTGTCAGCATAGCCTTGTGAATACCCGAAACGCCCGTTACGGCGGCAGGGGTGTAGCCCTTTATCAGACAGTTCTTTATATCCTTGTAAAAATCCAGCCTGCCCGCTGTTTCAAAAAATACATTCATAGGATAATACCTTTATCATGAGTTGAATTTGTTCATGGCTTCATCTGTTTTTCCCTGCACCATCAGTTCAAGGGCATCACAGGCTTTCGTCACAGCTTCGTCGAACTTCTGCCTGTCCTCCTCACCGAACTTTGACAGCACCCATTTTGCCAGCTCGTAAGCGGGGTTAGGCTTTTTGCCCACGCCCAGCTTTATCCTCGGGAAATTCTCGCCGTCGCACTGTGCTATGATGCTCTTTATGCCGTTATGTCCGCCTGCGGAGCCTTTGCGCCTTATCCTCAGCTGTCCCGGTTCAAGGGATATATCGTCGAATATAACTATCACGTTTTCCAGCGGTATCTTGTAAAAGCTCATGGCTTCCTCCACCGCATCGCCGCTCAGGTTCATATAAGTCTCGGGCTTCATGACAAGACAGCTCTTCCCGCCTATCACCGCACTGCCCACCTTTGCCTTGAACTTGTGCCTGTCGCAGGAAAAGTCATACTTCTTCTCCAGCGCCTCCACCGTGATGAAGCCCGCATTGTGCCGCGTGCCCTCATACTGTATACCAGGATTTCCCAGCCCCACTATGATATATTCGGGCTTTGCACCCGTTTCTCCCCGCTGTGCGGAAAGCTGTTTCAGCTTCTCAAAAATATCCATATCTTTACTCCTGTCATTATCCGCCGCAATAAGTTTATCACGCACAAAATCCCCGACTTTCGCGAAGTCGGGGTATTGCACTTATTTCTCATGGTATAGCACATTATAGCACATCACCGCTGTGTTGTCAATAGTGAAAAGCACCGAAAACAGTCGGTTTATTATCACCATGTCAGAGTTATGGTGCGGTAGTCCTCGTCGGCAAAGTAGGGTCCGAACTTTATGCCGCTCTGACCGATGGCGGTGTTCCATATATTGGCTCCGTCGATAAGATCGCTCACTGCCTCTGCGTAGGCTTCATCGGTGGCAAACATGATATCCGCGCCGCCTTTATCGCTGTTTGCGGACATGATGCTGTCTACCGTTCCGAAGTCGTAGCTTTCAAGGTACAGCCCGCTGTGAACATAGTAATTGTCCGCCATTGAGGTACACTGCGGCACAAAAGGCACGTCGCTGCCGACGCTGTGATCCTTGTTTATGATCTCATCATTCACCAGGAAGAACCTGTACATCGGGGTTATCGCAGTGTCGTTCTCGGTGGCGTTCTCATCCCATGTCACGTCTATCCAGTAGTACTCGCCGTCCGCCTTCACATAGTTCCAAGCGTGCCTGTCTCCGCGTGCGATGCCGCTGGCAAGTCCGCATTCAAAGCCCAGCTTCTGCGCGACAAGCATGAACGCCTTTGCGTAGCCCTCACATACCGCCTTGTGTTTCACCAGACAGCCGTAGGCAGAACCCGAATATCCCGCAGCCTCAGCGTCGTCATCGGCAGCTTTGCTTATACTCTCGTAGGCATCGTAGTCATAATCGCATATCTCTATGAGACTGTTATGCAGTGAAAGCAGCTTTTCATAGTCGCTGTCAAAAGCGCTCGCCTTTTCAGCCAGTTCGTCAGCGACTGCCTGCATTTCCGCAGTCATCTCCGCCAGCTGTGTTTCGTCAAGACCGAATATAGTCTCACATTCAAGCGTAGTGGTGGAATAGTCGGTAGATACGGTAAACCCGCCCGTCCAGAAGACTTCGGGGGCAGTGTAGCCCGTGAGGTCTATGGCGTTCTGCACCATATCGGTGCTGACGACTCCGTCAAAAACGATCTTCGTTTTGCCTGCTTTGAGACCTTCCACTACTTCTTCGTTCACCTTTTCCTGATCGTATATCGTTTTATTCACAGCATTCTGTTCGATCTTTTCATCGACCTTTTCGCTGAGATCCTGATCCAGCATATCAAGTCCGCAGCCGCCCAGACACAATACCGCAGCAAGCAAAGCAGCGAGCCTTTTCTTCATAATGACACCTCCGGGGGTATTAAAAGCCGTTTTCGGGTTATACTGTTATATTGTATCACGACAGCGGAAATTTGTCAACAAATGCCCGTGATCCAGCGGTCGGTTTATATTCCCCGCCTGCATCGGAGAGTATGCAAAAAAAGTGATCCGGTTAAAAAAAAATAATGGCATTTCGATTGACATTACAGCATTGCTGTGATATAATTGTTGCTAACATGAACAGTATCTTCTGCGGAGAAATGACAGATCCGCCCCGATCCGATATGTATTTATTTTATGGTATAAAGTCGGATTATTATGGTATTTTATCCATTGTTCTTCACGGTGGTGCAGAACGTTCAGAAAAAATTTAAAAATGAAACTCAGCCAAAGAATTGACAAAAAAATAACAAACTGGTATAATATAAGTATGGTAAAGATGTCTCTGCGGATACAGTTCCGCTGATTAATTTGACGGAGGAGATAATCATGGCTAAAACAAACGCGAAGAAGAACGAACCTATTTTCGTGGACAGCGTAGAAGCTCTTGCTGCCAAGATCAAAGAAGTACGAGAGGCTCAGGCTAAGTTTGCCGAGTATACTCAGGAACAGGTAGATAAGATCTTCAAGGCTGCTGCCATTGCAGCTAACAAGGCTCGTCTGCCGCTGGCTAAAATGGCGGTAGAGGAGACAGGCATGGGCATAGTTGAGGACAAGGTCATCAAGAACAACTATGCTGCCGAGCATATCTACAATGCATACAAAAACGTACAGACCTGCGGCGTTTTTGAGACTGACGAGGCTTTCGGCACAACAAAGCTGTATGAGCCCATAGGTCTTATCGCTGCGGTAATACCTACCACCAACCCCACCTCAACAGCTATATTCAAGACCCTTATCTCCCTGAAGACCCGCAACGGTATCATCATAAGCCCCCATCCCCGTGCAAAGAACTGCACCATCGCGGCGGCTAAGATCGTGCTGGATGCGGCTGTGGCTGCGGGCGCTCCCGAGAATATCATCGGCTGGATAGATGTGCCCTCACTGGATATGACCAACCAGATAATGCGTGATTCCGACCTTATACTGGCTACAGGCGGCCCCGGTATGGTAAAGAGCGCTTATTCCTCGGGTACACCGGCACTGGGCGTGGGCGCGGGCAATGCTTCCGCAATAATCGATGCTTCCGCTGATATCAAGGTGGCTGTAAACTCTATCATACACTCCAAGACCTTCGACAACGGCATGATATGTGCCACCGAGCAGACTCTCATCGTTGACAAGAAGGCTGAGCTGAAAGCCCGCGGCTGTTATTTCCTTAACAATGAGGAAGCCGACAAGGTAAGACACACCATGATAATCAACGGCGCACTCAACGCAAAGGTGGTAGGACAGCGTCCCGTTACCATTGCAAAGCTGTGCGGATTTGAAGTCCCCGAGAACGTAAAGGTACTGATAGGCGAGGCCACCAGCACCGACCGCGAGGAGGCTTTCGGTCACGAGAAGCTGACCACCGTGCTGGGTATGTACAAGGCTGATGATTTCGACGATGCACTGGACAAGGCTGAGGCACTGCTGGAGAACAACGGCGGTCTGGGTCATACCTCTGTACTGTGGATAGATAATATCAACGAGCGCGAAAAGCTGCTTAAATTCGCACACAGGCTGAAGACCAGCCGTCTTATCGTGAATACCCCCTCTTCACTGGGCGGTATAGGCGACCTCTACAACTTCAATTTTACTCCCTCCCTCACACTGGGCTGCGGCTCCTGGGGCGGCAACTCCGTTTCCGAGAACGTAGGCGTAAAGCACCTGCTGAACGTAAAGACTGTTGTGGAGAGGAGAGAGAATATGCTGTGGTTCAGAACGCCCGAAAAGGTATATTTCAAGAAGGGCTGTCTGCCCGTTGCCCTTGACGAGCTGAAAAACGTAATGGGCAAGAAGAGAGCTTTCATAGTAACAGACCAGTTCCTTTACAAGAACGGCTATACAAAGCCCATCACCGACAAGCTGGATAAAATGGGCATAGTACACGACACCTTCTTCGACGTTGCCCCAGATCCCTCGCTGGGCTGCGCACTGGAGGGCGTAAAGGCTATACGCGCCTTCGAGCCGGATACCATCATCGCTGTGGGCGGCGGTTCGGCTATGGATGCTGCCAAGATCATGTGGGTACTCTATGAGCACCCGGAGGCAGATTTCATGGATATGGCTATGCGCTTTATCGACATCCGCAAGAGAGTATACACCTTCCCGAAAATGGGCGAAAAGGCTTACTTTATATGCGTACCCACTTCTTCGGGCACAGGCTCGGAGGTAACTCCTTTCGCTGTTATAACCGACGAAAAGACAGGTCACAAGTATCCTCTGGCAGACTATGCGCTGCTGCCCAATATGGCTATCGTGGATACCGACCTGATGATGAGCGCACCCAAGGGTCTTACTGCGGCTTCGGGTCTTGACTGTATGGTGCATGACCTGGAAGCACTGGTATCCGTTATGGCAACCGATTTCACTGACGGTATCGCATTGCAGTCGCTGAAAATGACCTTTGCAAACCTGCCCGAATGCGTTGACAACGGACAGACCGCTGTACGCGCAAGAGAGAATATGGCTCATGCCGCTACTATGGCAGGTATGGCGTTCGCAAACGCATTTCTCGGCATAGGTCACTCGCTGGCACACAAGCTGGGCGCTTACCACCACCTGCCTCACGGTATCTGCTGCGCTCTCGTGATAACCAATGTCATGAAGTTCAACGCAAATCCCGTTCCCACCAAGATGGGCACATTCTCCCAGTACGAGTATCCCAAGGCACTGGAGAAGTACGCAGATGTTGCACGTTCGCTGGGTCTGTTCGGCAAGGACGACAAGGAGTGCTTCAAGCTGCTGTGCGATAAGGTGGAGGAACTCAAGGAGCGCGTAGGCTGCAAGAAGACTATCGCAGAGTACGGCATCTCCGAGGAGGACTTCCTCGCTACCCTCGACAAAATGTCCGAGGACGCATTCGATGACCAGTGTACAGGCGCTAACCCCAGATATCCTCTGATAGAAGAACTCAAAGAGATATACAAGGCTTGCTACTACGGCACCGAGTACAAGGGCTGAATAATATGATGATACGGGCGGAGGTATACACGACCTCCGCCCTTTCTGCATATTTCGTCCCTATCACACAGCAGGGCTCACATATTCAAAAAAAATGCTTGCAATTGGCGTTTGAATGTGTTATAATAGTACAGTGACATTCTTTAAAGGAGGTCTTTTTATGGAGAAAGAGAAGTTTTATATAACCACGGCCATCGCTTATGCGTCAAAGAAACCGCATATCGGCAACACCTACGAGGTAGTTTTCACCGATGCCATCGCACGTTTCAAGAGGATGCAGGGCTATGATGTGTTCTTCCTGACAGGTACGGACGAGCACGGCATGAAGATAGAGGGTCTTGCCAAGGAGGAGGGTATCTCCCCCAAGGAACACGTTGACAAGGTGGCAGGCGAGATCAAGGATATATGCAAGTGCATGAATATATCCTATGACGGATTTATCAGAACTACCGACGAACAGCATGAAAAGGTAGTACAGAAGATATTCAACAAGCTGTATGAGCAGGGCGATATCTACAAGGGCGCTTACGAGGGTATGTACTGCGTACCCTGCGAGAGCTTCTGGACACAGTCTCAGCTGGTGGACGGCAAATGTCCCGACTGCGGACGCGAGGTAAAACCCGCACATGAGGAAGCATACTTCCTGAAACTTTCCAAGTATCAGAAGTGGCTTGAAGACTATATCGAGACACACCCCGATTTCATAGTACCCGAGAGCCGCAAGAAGGAGATGCTCAACAACTTCATCAAGCCCGGTCTTCAGGATCTGTGTGTATCGAGAACCACTTTCACATGGTCGATACCCGTAACCTTTGACCCCAAGCACGTTATATATGTATGGATAGATGCACTTTCCAACTATATCACCGCTCTGGGCTACGATCCCGACGGCAGCAGCGAGCAGTTCAAGAAGTACTGGCCCTGCGACTGCCACGTTATCGGCAAGGATATAATGAGGTTCCATTCCATATACTGGCCTATCATGCTCCACGCACTGGGTGTTGAGATACCCAAGAAGCTCTTCGGTCACAACTGGATACTCTTCGGCGAGGACAAGATGAGCAAATCCAAGGGCAATGTCATCTATGCCGATGAAGTTGTGGAGACCTTCGGTGTGGACGGCGCAAGATACTATCTGCTGAGCGAGATGGGACTTAACGGCGACGGCTCCATAACCTATGAGTCTCTGATCGAGAGATACAACTCCGACCTGGCGAATACTCTGGGCAACCTGGTAAACAGAACTGTTGCTATGACAAAGAAGTATTTCGGCGGCGAGATACGTCAGCCCGATGTAAAGGAGCCTGTTGACGACGAGCTTATCGCGCTGGCTGTTGAGACTCCCAAAAAGGTGGCTGAATTTATAGATCAGTACCGCATGGCTGATGCTATGGAAGCGATCATGGTGCTGGCAAGACGCGCAAACAAGTACATCGACGAGACAGAGCCGTGGGTACTGGGCAAGGACGAAGCCAAGTTCGGCAGACTTTCCACAGTACTCTACAACCTGCTGGAGACTATACGTTTCCTCGGCGTTATACTGACAGCATTCATGCCCGAGACCAGCGAGAAGATACTCGCAGAGGTCGGCACAGATATCAAGGACTTTGACAGCCTGAAAGAATTCGGCAAGCTGAAAGTCGGCGGCAGTGTGGGCGAGCCTGTTCCGCTGTTTGCAAGAATAGACGCTGCTAAGTTCATGGAGGAAGCACAGGCTAAGATGGCTGCCCAGGCAGCAGCTGCGGCGGCTGAGGAAGCTGCTGACGCTTTCGAGCCCGTTCCTCTGGGCGAGCAGATCACCATAGACGACTTTGCAAAGGTCGAGCTGAGAGTGGCTGAGGTCAAGGAGTGCGAGAAGGTAAAGAAGTCCAAGAAGCTGCTTTGCTTACAGCTTGACGACGGCTTCGGCGGCAGACAGGTAGTCAGCGGCATCGCTGCATGGTACAAGCCCGAAGACCTCATCGGCAAGAAGGTAATCATCGTGGCTAACCTGAAACCTGTTACACTCTGCGGTGTTGAATCCAACGGCATGATCTGCGCAGCAGACGCTCCCGACGGTTCCGCAAGAGTGATCTTCCCCGATCAGACTCTGCCCAACGGTGCAAAGTTAAGATAACAAAATACAGCCCGTCCAGAGCGGCGGGCTGAGATAAGCGTCCGTAGCTCAGCTGGATAGAGCGTCAGACTCCGACTCTGAAGGCCGCAGGTTCGACTCCTGTCGGGCGCATCGCATAGAATAATAAAAGGTGTGTTCATCGCGGACACACCTTTTTCTTATTGAAGTATAATGATAACGCGGAGGTCTTACCCTTTGTTATCCGTATTTTTCATATTATCCTTCTGTATCCTGCGGACGTGTTCCTTTGCATTCATCAGAACGAGCACCGAGAACACAAAGGATATCAGCATGGGTATCACAGCAAAGCCCGCGCTTATCTCGCCGTTGCTCCTGAGTACCAGCACCGCCGCGCCGATGGTATATCCGCAGCACAGCATCTCCATGCCGAAGAGTACCACCGCTCTTATCAGAGCCTGCTTCTTCTGCTTGTCGGTGTATTCCGCCACCATAGTCAGTGTTTCTTTCATGTCCTTGTCCATGTCCTCACTCTTCCTTTCTCCGTTCAGCAATTCACGGATATCTATCTCATAAAAGTCTGCCAGTCCGATGATGATGCTGATATCGGGCATAGTGTTGCCGTTTTCCCATCTCGATACCGAGCGGGAGGAAACGTTGAATATCTCCGCCAGTTTTTCCTGTGAGAGCTCTTTCTCTTTCCTCAGCTGCCTGAGAAATGCTCCTATCTTCACCTGATCCATAGTGACCTCCTTTCTGATGTATATCATAACACATCCTATGTCCGATGACCACGACAGAGAGTGAGAACTGCCGCATTTTCCGCACCGGACATATATGTCTTGTATAAAAAAAGCGCTATTTTTCGGGGATATCTCATGATCGGCTCATATCATCCCAGGCTCTCATGCAGAGTTCTGCGTACTGCGCCCTCGCCTTTAAGCATACTGTCGAGATAGCTTATGATCTTCTCCGAAAGTCCCGCTTTTACAAGGTCGGTGCCGAAGAGGGTGCTGTTTTTAAGGATACTGCGGACTTTATCCGCATCACAGGTACTGCCGTACCATTCGGGGCGGACGGTCTTCTGCATCTCTTCAAGCATGGGGTCGGCGCTGAGTGGCATCTCTTTGCCGCTGTCATCGATACCCGTGAGGTATCTAAGCCATGCGGCTATCACAAGGGGTATCAGTTTCAGACCGGCTGTACTGCCCTTTTCCTCGTAAGCCTTTATCGTCTCACCGAAGCGTATAGCCAGCTTCTGACTGGTGTCCGTTGCTATCCTCTGAGGAGTATCGAGCAGGTTTCCGTTGGGCAGTCTCTCCTCCAGCACCTCTTTTAGAAAATCCTCGGGACGGATTATCTTCGGATCCACCACCACAGGCAAGCCCTCATCATAGCCCAGAGAGTACACCAGCTTTTTAAGGTCGGCATCCTGCATCTCGTCGGCTATCTTTTTATGCCCCAACAGACATCCGAATACTGCCAGTGCCGTGTGCAGAGGGTTAAGGCAGGTCATGACCTTCATCTTTTCAGCGCGGTCAACAGTCTCGCGGTCGGTGAGGTATACTCCCGCCTTTTCAAGGGGCGGTCTGCCGTTGGGGAAATCGTCCTCGATGACCAGATACTGAGGCATCTCCGCATTGACATAAGGCGCAATGAAAGTGCCCCTCTCGGTCTTGATATGCTGCATACCCTCAACGCCCATAGCGGTCAGCTCACTGCCTATAACAGGGTCGGGACGTGGGGTTATCTTGTCTATCATGCTCCAGGGGAAGGATACTCTGCCGCTTTCAAGATAAGAAATATAATCTGCTCCCACATAGCCCTTATCCGCCCATGCCTTTGCCACGAACATTACGCCATCCCGCAGCTTGTCACCGTTGCGGCTGCAATTGTCCATACTCACCAGTGCCAGCGGCTTTCCGCCCGCCTTGAACCTTTCGTACAGCATTGCCGCCACCATCGACATGGCAGAATTCAGCTCACCCGCAGGACCCGCATTGATATCATCCTCAACAAAGGGGAACACCTCGCCGTTCATATCCCTTACAGCGTAGCCCTTTTCGGTTATGGTGAAGGATATCAGCTGTAAAGCATCCTTTGCGGCATAGCCTTTCAGCTGTACAAGACCATCGCCCTTTGCGCACAACGCGCCGCCTATACTGCCTATCACCCGCAGGTAACGCTCTCCCTGCGCCCGCAGACCCACCAGCAGCACCAGATCATCAAAGGGCTCGTATATCTTATCGATAGTTTCCTTATCGAAGCTGTCCACCGCCAGTATGCCGCTGTCAGCTTCACCTGCGTTTATCAGCTCGTCCTGCAAACAGGCGATGTACCCGCGAAATATATTCCCCGCCCCGAAGTGTATCCAGCGGGGGGCGGACATAGTATCCGCCTTTATCTTCTCAGTGTCGTAGGCGGGCATGATGAAGCCCGCTTTCTCCCATTCCTGTCTGCTGCCGACTATGCTTTCCGTCGATAATCTCATGTTATTCTCCTTATCTCTGCACCTGCGCCGAACCTGCGCCGAACGCCAGCGCCTTTACCTCGTCCGCACTCATGATATTGCAGTCACCCTCCACCGAGAGTTTGAGACAGCTTGCCGCCGCCGCAAAATTCACTGCCGCCTGCGTGTCCATGCCCTCACCGAGAGCGTATATAAGTCCCGCCGCAAAGCTGTCACCGCCGCCTACTCTGTCAACTATCAGCGAGCGGTATTCGCGGCTGTAGCAATGCTTTTCGCCGTCATAAAGCAGTGCCGCCCACCTGTTCTCATCGGAGGACACCGTAGTGCGCAGTGTTATCGCCGCCAGTTTAAAGCCGAAGCGCTCTCTCAGCTTTTCCGCCACCGCCTTGTATGCCCCGAGATCGGAATCATCGCGGGCGTATGCCTTTATGCCGAAAAGTTCCTCCGCCTGATCTCTGCCGCCGATGTAGATATCCGTATAGCCCAGTATCTCTTCCATGACACGACCTGCGGTCTCCTTGTCCCACAGCTTGCGGCGGTAGTTGATATCACAGCTCACCGTGATGCCCATTCTTTTAGCCGTCTTTACCGCTTCAAGGGAAGCCTTTGCACATTCAGCCGAAAGTGCGGGAGTTATGCCTGTGATGTGGAAATAGTCCGCACCCGCCAGCAGCTGTTCCCAGTCGAACTCATCCGCACGCGCCGCCGCCAGCGCCGAACCTGCCCTGTCATATATCACCTTTGAGGGGCGCTGTGCCGCTCCCTTTTCAAGATAATATAGACCTATCCTGTCGCCGCCCCGAAGTATGCCCGAAGTATCCACACCGTACTGCCGCAGAGTATTCACCGCCGCCTGACCTATCTCATGGTCGGGCAGCTTTGTTATCAGCTTTGTCTCACACCCGAACTGTGCCAGCGATACCATAACATTAGCCTCTGCGCCGCCGTACACAGCACCAAAGCTGTCTGCCTGCAAAAAGCGCTTGTGTCCTTCGGGGGAAAGCCTTAACAGTATCTCACCGAACGCAACTGCTTTCATCTCCTCACCCCCGTACTATGCGCATACCTGCGCCTTCTATGCTGACAAGACCCTTTTCATCGTAAACGGCAGTCCCCTCGTCAAATTCGGCACCCATTCGTGAAATATGATATACCGCTCTTTCGGGGCGCTTTGAGGACATGATATTAACGTTGTTTTCGCGACCCACAAATGTCAGCGAAAGCATCTTCTTCACCGCTTCGGCTGTCTCATTGCGTATCTTGTCAAAGTTTCCCGCCGATATATCCGCGCTCTTCACCATAAAACTTCCGCCGCAGGCGATCACTTCGGGGGCATCGAGATATGCGCCGATATTATCCTTGTTTATGCCCCCCGTAGGCATGAACCTTATCCCGCGAAAAGGTGCCGCCATAGCCTTTATCATCGCAAGCCCGCCTGCCTGTTCAGCGGGAAAGAACTTGACCTCCGTAAGCCCCATAGCCACTGCCTTTCCCACCTCTGAGGGCGTTGCACAGCCGGGAAGTACGGGTACTTTCCTGTCGAGACAGTACCTTACCACCTCTTCGTCAAAATTCGGTGATACTATGAACTGCGCTCCCGCTTCAAGTGCGTCCTCTGCCTGTTTTACAGTAAGCACCGTGCCCGCACCTGTTATCATATCGGGGTAAGCCCCGCGCATGGCAGCAATAGCATCCTTTGCCGCCGCCGTCCTGAAAGTCACCTCCGCCGCAGGCAGACCACCCTCACACAGCGCCTTTGCCATCGGAACGGCTTTGTCCGCATCCTCGATGACCACCACAGGGACTATGCCTATTTTTCCCAGTTCTTCAATTATCTTGTCCATAAATCATTTTCCTCTGTACTTTCAGAATAATTCCCCTGCCATGACCTTTGCCATGAAGTCCTCAAAGCTGTCCGCAACTATATCCGCTTCCTCGAATTCCGGCTCGCAGCCATGCACCACACTGCCGTTTTCGGTATCTACAGCGTAGTAGGAATACTCCCCTGCCGTTGACATGACTATGGGTATATGCCTGTCCCAGAATTCGGTAACTGCGCTGTCGCCGTCACACCATTCAAGGCTCATACTTTCAAATTCGTTCCACTGAAAGCCGCCCTCATGGGGGTAAAAATCACGCGGTGTCAGGAACCACACCGTTGCGCCCTCATTCTCGCAGACCTCCAGCCCCGAGATGAACCGAAGCCAGTTTTCGGGCACAGCGTATCTGTTCTTCACAGTTTCGGGAAGGGATGTCATTTCTTTGGCAGTAACCACATTCCAGCCGTTTTTTTCAGCCCATTCAATAAACCTGTCAAACATACCTTACTGCGCCTCCTCTATGTCAAAATATCTCATCGCATTATTGAAGCTGACATTGCGCACTATCTCGCCAAGAGTCTCCTCATCCGGGAAAAGCTCGCCGTCCGCACACAGCCTGCCCAGGTATGCGCAGAGTATCCGCCTGAAATACTCATGTCTCGTATAGGAGAGCAGACAGCGCGAATCCGTGAGCATACCTATGAAATTACCCAGCACGCCCTGTTCGCAAAGACTGCGCAGATGATCTCTAATACCGCCGATATTATCGTTGAACCACCATGCCGCACCGTGCTGTACCTTTCCGCAAACGCCCTCCTCGTTGAAGCATTTTGCCAGCACATCGAGAGCGGTATTCATGGTCGGGTCAAGGCTGTACAGCACTGTTTTCGGCAGACTGTCCGTCTTATCCAGTTCATCAAGGAAAGCCGCAAGGCTCTCTATGGGGGCATCGCTGTGAATGCGGTCGAAGCCCGTATCTCTGCCGACAGCTTCAAACATACGGGTGCAGGAATTTCTTGCCACCCCGAAATGCAGCTGCATCACCCAGCCATGCCGCCTGTATTCGCCCGCCAGGAACAGCATTACTTCGGTGATAAAGCCCAGCCTTTCCTTCTCGCTGACGGCTACACCCGCCATGCTCTTTCGGAATACGCGCTCGCACTCCGCCGCACTTATTCGTGTGCAGGGGAACATCACCGTACTCTGATCGCTGCTGCGGCAGCCCATCTCTGCAAAGAAGCCCATTCTCTGTGAGAGGGCTTTTTTCAGCGCTTCAAAGCTGTCCGGTCCCACGCCCGCAGCCTTGCAAAGCGTCTTCACATACTCAGCGAAGCCGCTGTCCTCCACAAGCAGCACCTTATCGGGGCGGAAGGTGGGTATCACTTTACATCCGAGTTCTTTATCCTGCGCTATGATCTTATGCCAGTGCAGGTCATCACAGGGGTCATCGGTGGTGCCTATCACTTTCACACCCGACATTTTTATTATCTTCTTTGCCGAAAGGCTGCCGCTTTTCAGCTTTTCATTGCACACACGGTATATCTCATCGGCGTTTTTTTCGCATATCGGCAGAGTGCAGTCAAAATACCTCTGCAATTCCAGATGGCTCCAGTGGTACAGCGGACTTCCCGCCGCCTGCGAGAGTGTTCTGCACCAAAGTCTGAACCTTTCTCGGTCGTCAGCTTTTCCCGTGATATATTTTTCTTCAATGCCGCACTGACGCATTGCCCGCCACTTATAATGGTCGCCCCCGAGCCACAGTTCGGTGATGCTGTCAAAGCATTTGTCCTCCGCTATGTCCTTCGGGTCGATGTGGCAGTGATAGTCGATTATCGGCATACTTTCCGCATACTTATGGAACAGTGTTCGTGCTTCATCCGTATCCAGCAGGAAGTCCTTATCCATAAATGCTCGTCTTGTGTTTTCCATATCTTTCCTTTCTGTTATCAAGGGTGTCCCGCGTTTTGCGGAACACCCGGTTGAGTTATTTGTTATCGGTTGAGCTCTGTTTCTCCAGCATTTCCCACGCACCCAGGATATACATTATCCCCAGTGCCCTGTCATAAAGACCATATCCCGGACGGCATTTCTCATCCCATATATGTCTGCCGTGATCGGGACGGATATATCCGTCGAAGCCGCCGTCATGGTAGGCTTTTATTATATCCAGTATGCCCACATCGCCGTCACAGTCACGGTGCGAAGTCTCCGAAAAATCACCGTTCTCAAAATGCTTGACATTGCGTATATGCGCAAAGGCGATACGGTCGCAGTGCTTTCTCACTATATCCGCCACATTATTTTCGGGATTGGACCCAAGCGAGCCCGAACACAGCGTCAGGCAGTTATAGGGGTCATCTACCATTTTTAGGAAACGCTCCACCGCCGCTTCATCGGTGATAAGTCGTGGCAGCCCGAAGATATCCCAGGGCGGATCATCCGGGTGTATAGCCATTTTGATGTCACACTCATGGCACACGGGCATCAGGGCTTCCAGGAAGTATTTGAGGTTTGCCCACAGTGTTTCCTTGTCCACGTCCTTATACAGTTCAAAAAGCTGCTTTAAATTTGCGAGCCTTTCGGGTTCCCAGCCGGGCATTGTGTAGCCCTTTGTCTCTTTGAGAATATACTCCGCCATTTCAGCGGGATCCTGCTTTATCTTGCTTTTTTCGTAGTAAAGCGCCGTTGAGCCGTCGGGCAGGGGGTGGAAAAGATCCGTCCTTGTCCAGTCAAAAACGGGCATGAAGTTATAGCAGACCACCTTCACCCCGAACTCTTTGAGGTTACGGAGCGTCTGCTTGTAGTTCTCGATATAGAGATCGCGGTTTTTGCCCGCAGTTTTTATATCATCGTGTACGTTCACCGACTCCACCACGCTCATGCCGAAGCCGTAGCTGTCCAGCTCGTCCTTAACAGCCTGTATCTCGGCTTTTTCCCAGACCTCACCGGGCTGCTTGTGATGGAGCGCCCATACTATCTCGGTCACGCCGGGTATCTGCCGTATCTGCGAGAGCGTTATGCTGTCATTGCCTGTGCCGTACCAGCGAAATGACATTTTCATGTGCTTACCTCCCAACATAAATATTCAAATGTATTATACTACACTGCCACTGCGAATACAAGTAAAGAATAGCTATCACGCCGCACTGTTCCGACAACGTTTAAGTGCTTGATTTCGGGGAATTTGCCACCCTGTGCGGCAGAAAGACGACATACCGATTATTGCGGTTTTTGGGGCGTTATGAGGGTTGACAAATGCGGCGGACAGATGTATACTATATATTAATTAAGTGTGTACTGTTTGCGCAGGGAATATCTGTAAACAAGCATCACACGTTAATTTTGTAAAGCATACAGATCTTCAGGAGGTAAAACAATGAAAAGCAGAAAAGTATTGGCAGGTCTTCTCGCGCTGACATTTGTGTTCAGCGGAACGGCACTGCCCGCAGCGGTATCCTCGTTTGATACAGCAGTAACGGCAAGCGCGGAGGACTTGGTAT